>CAZVKW010000211.1:0-3826 GCA_964627945.1 uncultured Lentimicrobiaceae bacterium | reverse complement strand
GAATATATCTCTGATCTGTATCAGGCTTTCCAAGCTTATCCGAAAGATAAAATACATTGGGCGAAGGATCTTTCATCATTAGAGATTCAGCTAAAAAGCGAAAAGGAAGCATTTCAGTTCATGCGAAAAAGCCCCTTTACAGGAGAAATTCACCAAGCGGCCAATGCCTTAAGTGAAACTTATCGGGGATTACTGCTGGCTTTGAACGCTTCTCTCAGACATTTCGATGAAAACAAACGTCTTGCAGCCAGACGCATTCAGGTGGCAATCAATGCTACCGGACATATTTCACGCCAGAACTTCATTGGCAAAACAACAGCTGTGCAGTCTCTGACTGATCTGGCACGTCAAAACCTCGCATCCGATTTCGAAATTCTTGAGCTAAACCATTGGATAACTGAACTTTGTTCAAGAAAGGAATCTTACATTTCCCTCGAAGAAAAACGAAATCAGGAAAGGTCGAAGCAAACCAAACTGAGAATGAAACAAGTGCGCACAGAAACTGACAAGTCTTATCTGTTTCTGCTCGATCGTATGGATGCTCTGATTCTGGTAAATGGGATCAAAAAATACGAAAAGCTTGTTATACAGCTGAATACAATAACGAAATTCTATAAAGACAATATCTCCCGACGGGTGGAGAGAAATGCAAACACAGCAAAAGATAAAGATCAGATAACCAATGATCAGGAAATCCCGAAATGAAATGAATCGTCACTTATAAATTCAACATATCTTTATCACCAATCATTGAATTTCTGATGAAAAAAGGCACTTCTGATCCTTCTAAGAAACATCATATCAGTCTATTGCTATACAAAATTGCCGGAATCTGGCTTTTGAAAATGATCATCATGCGAACGATCGGGTTTTTTGTATTGATGGTGAATCCACGCGAAAAGATGCCCTCCTATTTTGTCGGACATCCTTACGATCCCGCTTCTGTGAAACTGACAATCCAATGGACCTATTTCAATGAGTTGGTCCATTTCATTCTGATTTTCGTCACGGCTATGATCGGATATAGTACCTACCTCAAAGGATTTATTGGTGGAGCAGTTTTTCTGGCTTTCTTCGTACTGCTCAATATCGGTCTGGCCCTGATGCAGCGCATGAACCGGATCAGACTTCGGCAAACTCTTGCTGCTTTAAACAAAAGAAAAGAAACACAGGCAAATATTCCAATCTGATACACGATTGCATCCATTTGAAGCTTTGCCTTACCTTTGACAAGGATTGTAAAGCCGGGAAAAACCTCGCCAATTAATAAGAAAATGCAAGAAAACAAAATATACAGCCTCGATCTTACCTACAATGGTTCTCCCATGCCTTTTGTGATCAAAACCATGGAGGAAATCGATGAAGCTCTGGGTGGCATTGCCGACAATCCGCATACACACAATTATTATACGATCATCTGGCCGCTGAATGCCAGTGGAAGACATATCATCGACTTCAAGGAATATCCCATTCTGGAAAATCACCTGTTTTTTGTGAGTCCGGGACAGGTGCATCAGGTTATCACCGATCCGCGCCCTACCGGCTATGTCATCAACTTTATGCCCGAATTCCTCGAAAAAAACAGCATCCGAAACGAGTTTATTGCTGATTTGAAACTCTTTAAGAAGAGTGATGAAACGCCTCCCCTTGCGGTAAACGAAACAATAGCCGCTGCGCTGAAAGTCTTTGCCGACCAGATGCTTCATGCTTTTCACTCACAGAAAGATATGCTTCTTGAGATTATCGGAGCCTACCTGAAACTGTTTTTGATCGAATGCAACGGACATTGTTCTTTATCACCAAACAACAATCTGCAGAGCATTGAAGTGAGCAAAACCCTGGTGAAGAACTTCAAGGCTTTGGTCGAAAAACAGTTCAATACACAACATCAGGTGAAGTATTATGCCGAAAAACTGAATGTGACACCGAACTACCTGAATGAAGTCATCAAAACTTCGATGAATACTTCGGCCAAGGAATTTATTCAGAACCGCCTTATCCTTGAAGCAAAACGTATGGTGGTCTATACCGAAAAAAGCGCCAAGGAAATCGGTTTCGATCTGGGCTTTGACGATCCTTCCCATTTCAGTAAGTTTTTCAAAAATAATACAGCGCAATCGCTGCAGGATTTCAAGGAAAGTCTTTCCCTCTAGTCCTTTTCTTCCCAAATAAGCTGTTTGAAGTATATAGCAGTGATTTATCCTAGTACTACCGTAATTTATCCATTTCCGTATCGGGTGCATGGATCTACCTTTGCATCATCAAATTTGTTAAACTCAAAAACAAAATAGAAATGGAAAGTTCAGTAAAATCAACATGGGGCATCGACCCAACACACAGCGAAGTATCGTTCAAAGTTAAACACCTCATGATCACCAACGTGAAAGGCACATTTAAAGGTTTGGAAGCCAGCGTGATCACAGAAGGAAGCAATTTCATAACCGCCAACATCGATTTCCATCTGGATGCATCAACAGTCGACACAGGTGTGGCTGACCGCGATACACATTTGCGCAGCGCAGATTTCTTTGATACAGAAAACCACAAACAGATTAGCTTCAATGGCAAAAGCGCCGGAAAAGCGGATGCCGACGGAAACTATGAATTGATTGGCGACCTGACCATCAAAGGTGTAACAAACGAAGTGAAACTGGATGTTGAATTCGCTGGTTTGATGACAGATCCATGGGGCAATCAGAAAGCCGGTTATGCCATTAACGGTAAAATCAATCGCAAAGACTGGGGACTCAACTGGAATGCTGCTCTCGAAGCCGGTGGTTTACTCGTAAGCGATGAAGTGCGCATCAGCTGCGAAATTCAGTTGATCAAACAAGCATAAGGAATTCAAAAGATAAATTTTCTCCTTTGCCTGAATGCAGAGGAGATTCTTTTTTACACGAAAATGAAAAGGAAAGATTTTCTAAAGAAAGGCTTGATAAGCACAGCTCTTATGTCTATTACCACAAGTTTTGGAAAGCCTGCTATTGAATTGAATACATCAGTAGAACACACTGATATTCTGGGTTTTAATCATCTTCCGTCAACAAATTCTGAAATTATGACAAACACAATCTTACACAAAGCCGAAACCCGTGGCGAAGCATCGCATGGCTGGCTATACAGCAGACACAGCTTCAGTTTTGCAAACTATTACAATCCTGAACGCATGCATTTCGGGGTATTGCGTGTTCTGAATGATGATATAGTCGAAGCTGGTATGGGCTTCGGAACTCATCCGCACGACAATATGGAAATCATTTCCATTCCGCTCGAAGGTGATCTGGAACACAAAGACAGTATGGGAAATGTGGCCGTTATAAGGCATGGCGATATTCAGGTGATGAGTGCCGGCACAGGTATTTTTCACAGTGAATACAATAAAAATGAGGATAGCAAGGTGAAATTCCTGCAGATTTGGGTCATACCCGACAAGAAAAATGTTGTTCCGCGCTATGATCAGATCACGCTGAACCTGAGCGACCGGCATAACAAACTACAACAGATTCTTTCACCAGACGCCAAAGATGAAGGTGTCTGGATTCACCAGAATGCATGGTTTCACCTCGGACGATTCGACAAGGGATTCCAGACTAATTACAAAATAAAAGCAAACGGAAATGGTGTTTACGCCTTTGTTTTAAGTGGTAATGTAACGATTGAAAACCAATCGCTGAGCAGCCGTGATGGCTTTGGAATACACAGTATTGACAGCATTTCGATCAAAGCTGATACTGATGCTGAATTGCTGCTGATGGAAGTTCCAATGTAAAATTGCTGTCATACTATTCTGAAATGCCGGTACACGAAAAAGTATCGGCATTTTTTT
>CAZVKW010000210.1:0-3842 GCA_964627945.1 uncultured Lentimicrobiaceae bacterium | reverse complement strand
GAATCGGTAAGAATACGCTGATAATCTGTTAGTTGAACCAATTCGTTCAACTTCACTTCAGAATTACGTTCCATAAAAGCTTTGACAATTTGCCAACCGATAAACTCACCCAAACGTGCAGGAGCTTCTTCCGAAAATTCACGCGTAAACGGGCCGTCACCAAAAAGTTTTTTAAACATCATGAAATCGTTCTTGTAAAGCAATTGTTCCGAAACGAGGTAAGCCCAAACCTCCGCCTGATTCTCAACTGCCCATTTGAACTGGCTTTCACGATACCCCAGCAAGATATTCCCGGGAATATCAACCTGCATTGATTCAATAAAATACAGCCGCTTTCCGGCTTCGATCATCTCCTGTAGGATGGTTGCAGAAGAGCCATTGAGTGAAATTTTTTGTTGATAAATGGCGGAAAAGGCATCTTTTACAATATAATCGGGCGTCATGCGCTCCGAAAGATAGAGTGGAATTCCCATCTGCGTATAAATTTCATCGCTGCTTCCGAGATAACAATCCAAACCAATCACAACAGCATTCTGATCAGCAAGAACGGCCGATTCGTAATAAACACCTGAGATGTATGAATAAAATTCAGGCAGTTTTTGTTCCGGGAAATAATACAGAAATCGTCGGCCGGCCATGCTCAGCTTCGATTCAATCTGAGTGGCATCAGGAAAAGTTTTGCGGGTTTTATCATACAGTTTCCGAAGATTGGGATCGGTGACAAACTTTCTGATCTGCTGTAAATTAGCCACTTCTGTAGGATTGTTACCTAAAAAATACGCGTATTCGGGTTGTATCCTGATCAATTCTTCGGCAAGTTTGCTTGTATCGCAGCTGAAAAGCGCAACATCATAAGGCTTCAGTGTCACTTTTGCAGCCGGGAGTTTTGAAAGATCAATATCCAGCTTGTTTTTGGAAAAATATGAACAGGAACCTAATCCAGTGACTAGCAGTAAAAGGGCAATTATGAATCCTGTCCTTTGAATCTGCATATTTACAATTGAGCTTAAAATTTTCATTTACAAATCTTTAAACATACACTTTTCACGCTGAAAACGCAGAAATCTGCGAATCATTGTGGAACAAAAGTCCAAAAAAAAACCGCCGGAAAGCGGCGGTTTTATACTTTTCGGAATAAATTAAATGATCTTCCAGCCAAGGGTAACCATAAATCCGTTCTGTTTGGAATCAAATTTCACTGTGGTTCCATCTACCTGAACGTCACCAATAACTTTATTCAAGCCCAGCATATACTGAACATCCAAAGTAAACATCAGCACATCAACGCCAACACCGGCTTGTAAACCCCATGCAACATCCTTAATATCAGTGTCTTTGATTACAGCAACAGCCTGACCTGGTTTTAAAGGATTGATTTCCTTCGATGTAATGATGTTGGCAGTTGGTCCGGCCTGCGCCCTCAACTGGATCAATTTCAGATCAATGAGTTTGAATCCAAGATACAAAGGAATCTGAACCGATTTCAATTTAATCTCATCTTCAAAAGGACTAACTCCTCCGGAAAGACTGGGTTGTTTGAAAACAGCACCTGTTGTATACCAGTTTATTTCAGGTTGAAGATAAACTTTAGTACCAAGACGCAGGAATGCTCCAAAAAGGAAACCACTTTTCAATGAGGACGTAATGTCGCTTTTATCAACTGAAAGTTTGCTCGTGGTATAACCGATTTTAGGGCCAAGTGAAATTTGAGCCATCAAGCCTGAACTCAGGCCGAGAACGAAAACGAGTAATAGGAGTCTTTTCATATTGTATTGTTTTAATAAAAACAAAGATAAGTATTCATTGAATTGAATTCAACCCAACAAAAAGCTTTTTCAGACAATCTTTTATAATAGTTGATAAAATGAAAGGAAATCAAAAAGAAAATATCTGATTTCGGGCCATTCCGGGGATTTGATTTACTTTTACAAAAAATACATCCATTGAATATGAACAAACGAATATTATTTATCGCATTGATTTTCATAGGCTTAATATCCTCAGGCCAGGCTCAGGAAAAAGCTTTCAGGTTTGGATTTAAAGTCGCTCCAAATATCGGCTGGATAAAACCCAATTCTGAAGGTTATATCCGTGATGAGATAAAATCCGGATTCGGATGGGGTTTTGTTGCAGACATTCATCTTGTTGAGAATTATTGGTTTCATTCAGGATTTAACGTGGATTTTATTCGTGGTGCATATCATTATCCTCACAAAATTGATGATGTGACAGGTTCACTAAAGCGTACATTATCAACTAAATACATACAATTACCTCTTGTTTTCAAGATGAAAACGAACGAGATAAATGCAGTTCGGTACTATGGTGAAATTGGTTTCGGACTTGGATTTCTTTTTGATGCCAAAGCTGCAGATTCTTTCTCGAAAAATCAGGTAATCATCTCGGAAACAAGCAAAACTGACGTTAAAAACCAGTATCGTTTTACACGTGAATCGCTCATTTTAGGTGCCGGACTTGAGTTTTCGCCCGGCGGTGATATGCTGATTCAGACCGGACTACGTTTCGATAATAATTTTATCGACATTCTTAAAGATCAAAATTCAGTTGATTCCTCCATCGAACAGCAAGCGATCTCCAATTTCGTTGAATTGCAAATAAGTCTTCTTTTTTAACAAAATGAAAATAGCACTTGCCCAGCTAAATTATCATATCGGCAATTTTGAGTCGAACCTGCAGAAAATCATTTCAACTGCACTGACAGCTCAAAACTCAGGCGCTGATCTGGTTGTTTTCGCAGAACTGGCTGTCTCGGGCTATCCGCCCCGCGACTTTCTGGAATTCGATGATTTCATCAACCGTTGCTCGGATGCTTTACAGCAAATTGCTGCACAATGCACCGAAATAGGTGTGATTGTAGGTGTTCCTGTTCGAAATAATGCCGCAAAAGGAAAACCCCTGTTTAACGCTGCCGCTTTTATCTATCAGGGTCATATTCAGTTTTTTAACAAGGCCTTGTTGCCCAATTACGATGTTTTCGACGAGTATCGCTATTTTGAACCATCGCGTGAATTTCAGCTTCTGGAATTCAAGGATAAAAAAATTGCACTGTCTGTTTGCGAAGACCTTTGGAACATTGGTAATGACCCGCTATACACCCTCAATCCGATGGATGAATTAATGCCATTTGGCCCGGATCTGATGATCAATATTGCGGCCTCGCCCTTTGATTACCGGCAAGCTGAAAAGCGCAGGGAAGTGCTTCAGCAAAATGTTGCCAAATACAAAATTCCTCTTTTGTATGTGAATCATGTCGGCGCCCAGACAGAATTGCTTTTCGATGGCGGATCGATGGCCATTTCAGCAAAAAACCAGATTGCCATTCAGCTTCCATTTTTTGAAGAATCAGTACAAATCATTGATTTTGAAACGCTAAATAAAGATATTATTGAAATTCCCACGGAACAACTTCCTGCTAAAATCAATCTGATCCACGATGCCCTCGTGATGGGAATCCGGAATTATTTTACAAAATTAGGATTCAAAAAAGCAATTTTGGGTTTATCAGGAGGGATTGATTCGGCTGTTACAATGGTCTTGGCTGCCAGAGCCCTCGGAAATGAAAACGTGACAGGTGTACTCATGCCATCCCAGTTTTCGTCGGATCATTCTGTCGACGATGCCATGCAACTTGCTCAGAATATGGGAAGTCCGGTAAAAATGCTGCCTATAAAGGATTTGTTTAAAGCATTTGAAACAGGTCTGGAAACTGAATTTAAAGATCTGCCTTTCGGTCTGACCGAAGAAAACATTCAGGCGCGTATCCGCGGTGTTTTGCTGATGGCTCTCTCCAACAAATTTGGTCATATCGTACTGAATACCAG
>CAZVKW010000209.1:0-3914 GCA_964627945.1 uncultured Lentimicrobiaceae bacterium | reverse complement strand
CTGAATTTATCGATCAAAGCAGGAATAAAATAAATACCTGGTTCATTGGTGATTACGTGTCCGGGAAGGAGTTTTTTGCCCATGCGAAGATAGGCAGTTCCAAACTGACTTGCTCTTGTGGTGTGTTCGTCATAACCCACATTATTTTCTCCAAGTCCTTCCAGATCGTGCACATCCATACCGAGTTGATGACCCAGACCATGTGGGAAAAATAAGGTATGTGCACCAGCAGCCACCGCGTCTTCAACTTTTCCTTTCATCAATCCGAGGTTTTTCAAGCCTTCGGTAATGCGGGTGGCAGCGATGAAATGCATATCGCGGTATTCTTTGCCCGGAGCGGTTGCAGCAATGCTGTCCATATTGGCTTTCAGAACGATTTCGTATACATCTTTCTGACGCTGATTGAATTTCCCGCCAACCGGAATGGTACGCGTAATATCACTTGCATACAATGAAAGGAGTTCGGCTCCGGCATCCACCACGCACATTCTTCCTTCTTGTAAGCTGTTGGTATGGCTGTGATTATGTAAAATTTGTCCGTCCTGACTCAGGATCACCGGGAAAGAAACCGCTCCACCATAAGATAGGGCGATGCCTTCGAGGGCACCGGCGATTTGCTGTTCCACCACACCTGCTTTGACCATTTTCATGGCAGTGGTATGCATGAGCCAGGCGACGTCAACGGCTTTTTCCAGTTCTGCAATCTCGAGCGCGTCTTTGATTTCTTTCAGTTTTATAACCGCTTTGATCAGTTCCATGCTGGCATTGGCTTTTACTTCAGAAGGTTTAAAACCAAGAAGTTGTCCGAGTTCGATCATCATTTCACCCCGGTATGGTGGCAGGAAATGAATGTCGCGGCCTTTTGTGCCAGCCTGTTGCAGCGTTTCGATCAGTTGGCTGTAAGGAAGTGTTTTCTGAATCCCGACCTCAGCAGCCTGTTCGGCAACCGAGGGCTGAGGACCCATCCAGATGATATCATCGATGTCGAGATCGTTGCCAAACAGAAATTCTTCGCCTGTTTCGAAATCGATCAGACCGGCAAATCCGGGATGAGGAAGTCCGAAGAAATACGAAAAATGACTGTCCTGACGATAATGATAGGTGTTGGCAGGGTAATTCATTGCAGCTTCATGATTGGCGATGAAGAGCGCCAGACCACTTTTTATTTCTTTTTTCAGGCGGTAGCGCCGATCGGTATAAACTTCCTTTGCAAACATAATATATTGATTTTAATTAATTTAAGACTATCTATTGTGCTTTTCGGTTTTAGCAAAACCTCTATGCAATGATACGATTTTCCCTTCAAAATATGAATCTCTATAATTCAGTTCTTAACAATATTTTATAATAAACCCATAACACTAAGTACTTTAAGTAATCTAAGTACTCAAGTCACTTTTTTCACTCATCACTTTCTCTATCTCCTCCACTTCCACCGGAATATGTGCCATCAAATCAATTGGTTCACCTTCAGTGATCAGAATATCATTTTCGATCCGGATGCCAATTTTCTCATCACGAATGTAAATACCTGGTTCACAGGTAATCACCATTCCTGCCTGCAGTGGTTCAAATTTCGATCCCACATCATGTACATCCAGTCCGATCGGATGTGCGACACCATGCATCAGATATTTGCGGTATAGTGGTTTTTCCGGATTTTGGGCTTCCACATCTGCAGCAGTGAACAATCCAAGACCAATCATTTCCTGCTCCATCATCTTCCAAACTTCGCGGTTGATCTGATCGAGCGTATTTCCGGGAATATATAATTTGATTGCTTTCCGGAATACCCGTAAAACTGCTTCATAACATTGTTTTTGCCGGGAAGTGAATTTTCCGTTAACAGGAATCGTACGACTCATATCGGCCGAATAATTGGCATATTCGGCACCAAAATCGAGCAGGAGCAGCTCGCCTGATGAAAGCTCGCAGGCGTTGTCGGTATAATGCAGCACACAGGCATTTTGTCCACCCGCAATGATGGGTAAATAACCATGACCGTTGGCCTTACGGATGGTAAATTCATAATCAATCTCGGCCTGCACTTCGTATTCGAATTTCCCGGCTAATGGGAGTTTCAATAAGCGGTCGAAAGCTTCACCAGTGATATCGCAGGCAGTTTGTAAAAGTTCAATCTCGGTTTTTTGCTTAATTGTACGAAGTTGTTCAAGCAAAGGTGCTGCCCGGTGATAGGCGTGGAGCGGGTATTTCTTTTTAAAAAATGAGATCAAATCTGATTGATAATCAGTAATTTCTGAGAAATATTTGATGTATTCATTGTTATTCAGAAACACTCCTTCTGCATAGTTCATGGCTTCCTGCATGATCGTTTCGAATTGCTCTGTGTCCAGGATTTGTTTGATGCCTGAAACGGACTTTGCCTCTTCGAAACTGAGCTGATGGCCTTCCCAGATGGCTTTCAATTCGTCGTGTTGTGGAACGAAAAGTACCTCTCGCAGCAAGGGATTCGGACAATCAGGAAACAGCAAGAGTCTTGTGTTTTCTGTTTGAATTCCGGTCATGTAAAAAAAATCGGATTGTTGTCTGAAGGGAAAAAACTGATCGCCATTGCGAGGCATTTTAACAGCCGAAGTAAAAACGGCAAGGCTTTTTGCCATCATATTCTTTGTGAATCGCTTCCGGTTTGTGGTGAACAATTCGTTGTTTATAGGGATATTTTGCATTTTGTAATTGTGGATAAAAATATACTATACGATTTGTAACACTAAATTACTTTCATACATTTGTTCATTCTTCTTTGCAAATGTAAATTTTAGTAATGAATACATTCGTGATTCAGTTTTTATTCCACCAAAAACGCTTATTATGGGCAAAACATTGAATTATTCTTCCATTACCAAGAAGATCATCATGTCGTTGGCCGGATTATTTCTGGTTAGCTTCTTATTGGTGCATCTGGGCATTAATTTGCTGGTATTATTTGATGACACGTACGAAAAGTTTAATCAGGCGGCGCATTTCATGGCAACCAATCCGCTGATTCAGATCTTTCAATGGGTGCTTTTCATCGGGTTTATTGTGCATATCATTTACGGAACAGTTCTTCAGATTCAGAACTGGTCGGCACGGCCTGTGAAATATAACCGGAAAGGCTATTCTGAACTTTCTTATTTCTCAAAGTTCATGATTCATACCGGTGTCATTGTATTCATTTTTCTGATTTTGCATTTCGCGAACTTTTTCATCGTGGCAAAATTCGGTCATCTCGAACCAAAGACCTATGATTCCGGTACCTATGAAAATATGGGGGGAGAAATCGTGCGGGTATTCAAAATGGGTTGGTTTGTTGCGTTTTATGTTTTCTCCATTCTTTTGCTTGGTTTTCATCTGGAGCATGGATTTCAGTCGGCTTTTCAGTCGCTAGGGATCAATCACTGGAAATATACTCCTGTTGTGAAGGTTATCGGAACGATCGTTGCCATTCTGATCACTCTGGGATTTGTTTCTATTCCGCTGGTTATTTACTTTTCTTAAGATAACATGGTTATGACAAAGTTGAACTCAAAAATACCTCAGGGCCAGTTAGATCAAAAGTGGACCAATTATAAAGCCCATCAGAATTTAGTAAATCCATCGAACAAGCGCCGTCTCGATATTATTGTTGTCGGAACGGGATTGGCAGGAGCAGCTGCAGCCGCCAGCTTTGGTGAGCTTGGATTCAATGTAAAGGTGTTCGGGATCCATGATAGTCCTCGCCGCGCCCATAGTATTGCCGCCCAGGGCGGTATCAATGCTGCAAAAAATTATCCGAATGACGGCGACAGCATTTTCAGACTGTTTTACGATACCATAAAAGGAGGTGATTACCGTGCCCGTGAAGCCAATGTTTTTCGTTTGGCCGAAGTGAGCAACAGCATCATCGACCAGTGTGTGGCACAGGGTGTTCCTTT
>CAZVKW010000208.1:0-3917 GCA_964627945.1 uncultured Lentimicrobiaceae bacterium | reverse complement strand
TCGAAATCATCCGACATGCCCATTGAGATATGTCTGAAGTCAGGATCATCCGGAAAAAACGTGGTTTTCAGTTGGTCGAAAATCTGTTTCAGATGTCTGAATTCGCGGGTAATCTGCGCAATATTATAAGTGTATGTTGCCATTCCCATGACGCCATGAATCGCGATATTTGGAAAATACTCATGTTGCAGATATGCGAGCAAAGATGTTCCTTCGGCTTCATCGAGACCGAATTTGGTTTCTTCCTCGGCAATATGAAACTGCAGCAAACATGGAATTACCCGGTGATTGCGTCCAGCCTGGCGGTTGATTTCTTCGAGCAATTTCAAACTATCCACAGAATGAATCATGTGCACGAATGGTGCGATGTATTTGACTTTATTGGTTTGCAGATGTCCGATAAGATGCCAGTGGATGTCAGCAGGCAGAAGCGGCTGTTTCAGAATGAGTTCCTGAACCTTGTTTTCGCCGAAAATTCGTTCACCGCAATCATACACTTCCATGAGTTTTTCAACAGGCATGGTTTTCGACACCACAACAAGTTCCACATGATCCGGAATGTGCCGGCGTACTTCTGCAAGGTTTTCTTTAATCGACATTATTATTGATGTTCTTGTGCAAATTTACATTATTTGCTTCGAACTGTTCCCCTCATTTTGGGTGAATTTGAGTCGGAATTAATATTCCCTTAACTTTGGCCCATGAAATCATGGTTTATTCATCTTGCCCGGCATCTTGGGAAACTGCTCATTTTCTGGCTTCTGTTTTTCGCTGCGTTGAGAGCGGTTTTCTTTATTTATTATCGTCAATTGCTAATAAACGATATGATTTCGACAAGCGAAATCGGATTATCCTTTATTCATGCTTTCAGTCTTGATCTGTCAACAGCTTGTTATTTAATGCTTTTCCCGCTCATTCTGCAGTCGGTCATTGTTGAAAAGCCGAACCAATGGATCGAAAAGGTGGAATTGTTGTATGGCTCATTAATAATCACACTTTACAGTCTGATCGCTGCGGGCGAACTGGGATTGTATGGTGAATGGAAAACGAAATTGTCGTACAAAGCCATTAGCTATCTTAAAAATCCGGCTGAAGTATTCAATTCGGTCTCATCCTTCGAGTTTTTTAGTTTGATTTTACTTTGGATTGTGTTCGCATTCCTTGGGTATTTCTTCATGAAACGCCTGATTTACCGAAATACTATCAGCATCAAAGTCCCAATATACCAGGCATTTCTAAGTTTTATTATTTTCTTATTTCTGCTTTTTACGGGCATTCGCGGCGGTTGGACAGCCATTCCGATATCGACGAGCGCAGCCTATTTCAGTCATCATAATATATTAAATATTGCGGCAGTCAATCCGGCTTTCAATATGATGATGAGTGTGCTGGATGCCAATAAGTTTAATGACGATAGCATGTTCCGTTTCATGAGCGATGAAGAAGCCTTGAAGCTGACCCGTGAAATCCATCAGGTGGAGAAGGATTCAACTATTTCAATTCTGAAAGTTCCGAAGCCAAATATCGTCATTTTGCTCCTCGAGAGCTGGTCGGGCGATATGATTGAATCGCTGGGTGGCGAAGCCGGGATCACACCTGAATTCAGGAAACTGGAACAGGAAGGTTTGCTTTTCACCAATTTCTATGCTTCCGGAAACCGCTCACAACAGGCGATGGGTTCGCTGTTTGCCGGCATTCCCGGACTGCCGATCACCACCATCACCAATCATCCTGAGAAATATGCCTCGCTGCCAAGTTTCGTTAAAGACCTGAAAAACAAGGGCTATTACACTTCCTTTTATTTTGGAGGAGAACTGATTTACGGCAATATTCTTTCATATCTGATGTCGACGGGCTTTGATAAAATCCTTGAAGAAAAAGACCTTGATTCGGAGCTTCAGCGCGGGAAACTGGGTATTCATGATGAGTTTATGTTCAGATTGCTTCCGGAAGAACTGAGCCGGAATAGGCAGCCTTTCTTCACGACTTTGTTTACGCTGAGTTCGCATTCGCCTTACGATTTCCCGATGGAGCAACATATCCAATGGCCTCTGCTGGAGAAGGATTTTGTGAATTCGGTGGCCTATACCGACCGCGGAATCGGTGAGTTTTTTGCGCTGGCACGCAAGGAAAGCTGGTACAACAATACGCTTTTCATCCTGATGGCCGACCACAGCCACAATACATACCGCAACCATGAACTAGAGTCGTTTCCGTATCATAAGATTCCGCTGCTGCTCTGTGGTCCTGCACTGGCCGATTCGTTGCATGGTAAGAAATTTGAAAAGATCTCCGGAAACACGGATCTCACAAGTACTTTGCTGCATCAGCTCGGGATGCCGGCGGATGCCTATCACTGGAGCAAGAATCTCATGAACCCTAATTACAGGCCTTTTGCTTATTTCGAACTGAACGAGGGCTTTGGCTGGAAACGACCCGATGGGGAGTTTGTTTGGAATGAAATCACCCATTATGCTTATGTGGATAATCTGCCCGATAATCTGCACGACAGCATCGCCCGCGAAGGAAAAGCATATCTGCAAAGCTGGTATGGGGAGTTTTTGAAGTACTAAGTACTTAGAGTACTTAGAGTGCCTGGAGTACTTAGAGTACTTAAAGTTCGGAGTTCGGAGTGAACTAAAGTGTGGAGTATATTTTTCTGTTGGCTGAGTTCGTTATTTGGATGCTATTTGTAATTTTATCAGAACAAATTTTCTGAAAACAAATACATTCCGACCATGAAAACACCAGGCAAGTCAGGATTCATTGTTTTGATTTTATTGCTGATGCCGGGCTATCTTGCTTTGGGGCAGTCTGCGAAACGGACTGATTCAGTGGGCTTTTACGGAAGTTTACGGGCGCAAATCGCTGTGTACAATAAGAAAGTGGAGATGGAAAACAATGGCTCCAGAATAGGATTTGCTGTTCAAAGCCGCACGATAGAAGGTTTCAATGTGGAGGGGAAGCTTGAACTGGGGGTAAACCTGATCAAAAACAATAATTCGTTCAAATCGGATGATGCGATATCTGATGATCCTTCAGCTTACCTCTCGGAAACGGTGAAACCGATTACCACCCGCATTGGTTATATCGGTCTGCACAGCGATAAATACGGAACCGTGCTGATTGGGAAGCAATGGGGAGTTTATTATGATGTTTCGGGATACACAGATTATTTTAACGCATTTGGCGGTCTTGCTTCCGGAACCTACAACAAAGGTACAGATGGGGGAGGTGAGGGAACCGGCAGGGCCGAAAGCGCCATTACTTACCGAAATTCTTTCCATAATCTGCAGTTGGGACTGCAGATTCAGCTGCCGGGGGAAAACTTTAATTATGGTGGTAGTTTGCTGTATCAATTGCCTCATGGCTTTATGGTTGGGGCGGCCTATAATCATTATGATGTGCCGGCCTATCTGGAATTGCTGATCAGGAACAGCAGAAATAAGGCCAATTCAGCAGTATTTCTGCTTCGTTATGCCGATAAAAAGACCTGTATCGCTGTTACGTATGCATACAATGGTTCTGAAACGCAATATCCTTCTGATTCAACAATTGCTGGTTTCACTGCAAACGGAGTGGAACTTCATGCAAGTTACTGGATTGGTAAAAAGGTTCAGCTGATAGGTGGTTTCAACTATCTGGTTCCGGCGGGAAGTTTCGAATATATACCAGAAGACTTCAATATCTTCATTATACCTTTTGGTCTGGCATGGAATATTCTGCCCGACTTCATTTGTTACAGCGAGTTTCAACTGAATGAGGGTAGAAATATCAAAAGCGGCAGGGATAGCAATGTGTATGTGCTGGGGCTGAAGTATAATTTTCAGATTGGGCGGAGCGTACAGTAGTTTGAAAGTTTGAAAGTTGGAATTCTAGGGAATTCAAAATGGAAAATGCACCCCGCACGAGCGGGA
>CAZVKW010000207.1:0-4011 GCA_964627945.1 uncultured Lentimicrobiaceae bacterium | reverse complement strand
CAAAAAAGCTAAAACACAGGATATGGATCTGCAAATCAAAAATCTGAGTAAACAATACAGCAATGGTGTGATTGCACTCGACCAGGTAAACTTAACGATCAGCACGGGAATGTTTGGACTGCTGGGTCCGAACGGAGCTGGAAAATCCTCACTGATGCGCACCCTGGCTACCTTGCAGGATGCCGACAGTGGCTCGGCCTTTCTGGGAGATATTGATGTTTTAAACGATAAAGAAGCTGTCCGCAAGGTGCTTGGTTATCTGCCGCAGGAATTTGGTGTTTATCCGCGCACCTCGGCCTTCGATTTGCTTGATCATCTTGCCCTGCTCAAGGGATTTAGCGACCGCCACGAACGAAAGGAAATCGTTAATAAGCTGCTCTATAAAACCAATCTGTATGAACTGCGCAAAAAGTCGGTGAGCAGTTTCAGCGGCGGGATGCGGCAGCGCTTTGGTATCGCACAATCGCTTATCGGAAACCCAAAACTCGTGATTGTTGACGAGCCCACAGCAGGTCTCGATCCTGGTGAACGCAACCGCTTTTACAATATCCTGAGCGAGATTGGGGAGAATATCATCGTTATCCTTTCGACACATATTGTGCAGGATGTGCGCGAACTCTGCACCCAAATGGCGATTATGGACAAAGGAAAAGTACTGTTCCACGGTAATCCTGATGATGCCCTGTCCGAAATCAGAGGTAAAGTATGGGAGAAAAGCCTTGAAAAGTCAGAACTAACAGAGTATCAGTCGAAATACAAAATTGTTTCGAACAAACTGGTGGGCGGCAAGCCACTGATTCATGTGTTTTCGGAAGAAAGCCTCAACAGCGGATTCCAGCGGGCCGAAGAAACGCTCGAAGATGTCTTCTTTGCCAAATTAAACGAATTGGTTTAACCTCAATTTCAATATGATATGTGGAAATTTATCAAACAAGAGTGGAAGTTCTGGTTAAGCTCGCCCATGGTATGGATATTTCTGCTTGTGAATACCCTGATGGTATTCGGGGCAGTTTCGTCGGATAATGTGAGTATTGGCGGTTCGGTTGGGAGTGTTCACAAGAATTCACCTTTTGTCATTCAGACCTATTATGGCGTCATGTCATTGGTATGCCTGCTGATGACCACCGCTTTCATGAACGCCACCGCCATCCGTGACTTTCATTACAATATGTACCAGTTTGTGTTCTCGTCACCCATCAAAAAGCGCGATTATTATTTCGGGAAATTTATTGGAGCAACAACGATCGCCTTGATTCCATTGCTGGGTGTTTCACTCGGAAGCTTGATTGCTCCCCTGATGCCCTGGGTGCAGCCTGAGCGCTATGGCGACATTGTCTGGTCAGGTCATTTGCAGGGAATTATCGCTTTTGGAATACCGAATACCATCATCGCCGGAGTAATTGTTTATGCGCTTGCTGTTATCTATCGAAACCCGATTGTTTCGTTTACGGGTGCCATGCTGGTTTTGGTGTTTTACGTGATTTCATCGGGTTTTACTGCCGATATTGAAAAAGAATGGCTGGCCAATATTCTCGATCCATTTGGTTTCAGACCACAGGGAATCATTGCGAAATATATGACTGTGGATGAGAAAAACCTGCAGGCCGTGCCGCTTGCCGGTGCTTTTCTATTGAACCGACTTGTATGGACAAGTTTAAGTATTCTTGTTTTAATTGGAGCATATTTTAAGTTCTCATTCAGTACAGGTAATGAAAAAGTCAAAAGAGAAAAGGAAAATACCGATGTTGAAGCAGCATACATCCCGTCAGACAAAATATACAAAGCAGGCCAAAGCGGAAGTTTTTCATTCGGCACACTTTGGTACCTGATTCGCTTCGAAACAAAAGCAATAATCAAAAACCCAACCTTCATCATCATCACCATCCTAGGTCTGTTGAATCTTGCCGGAAGCATCAGCAGTTTCACAGGTCGCTATGGAGTTGATCAGTATCCGGTTACCTATGATATCATAGACAGTATCCGGGGTTCGTACTATCTTTTTATTATTGGAATTATCACATTCTATACTGGAGTGCTGGTCTGGAAGGAACGGGATGCCAAAATCGATGAGATTCAGGATTCAACACCTATGAAAAGCGGCATGATGTACACTTCCAAATTGATCGCGATGTTGGCAGCGATTGCCTTTGTGCTGATTCTATCGATTTTTGCAGGCATCATTGCTCAGACTTTCGCTGGCTATCACCGCTATCAGATTGATGTATATGTTAAGTCGCTGCTGATCATGGATATGCTTTCGTTTGCCAATATGATCGTGATTGCACTTTTCTTCCATTATCTGATCAACAACCGGTATATTGCCTATTTCGCATTTATCGCTTTCATGATTGCCAACCAGTTTGTTTGGAATGTATTGGAAATCAACAGCAATATGCTGAAATTCAGTGGAACTCCATCAGTAACCTATTCAGATATGAATGGTTTCGGGCCCTTTGTAAAGTCGATTGTCTGGTTCAATTCGTACTGGTTCCTGGCCAGCCTGATCATCGCTTTACTGACTTTTTCGTTCTATCTGAGAGGGAAAGAATATCAGTTCATTCAACGCCTGAGATTGTCGAAGCGAGTGCTTCTGAAAAACAGGATTAGCGGCATCGCCCTGCTCGCCTTATTTATTGTTTGCGGAGGTTTTGTGTATTACAATACCAAGGTGCTCAACAGTTACGACTCGCCGAAGGAAAGTGAGAAAAAGCAACAGGATTATGAATTGACGTATAAGAAATATGAAAATCTGATCCAGCCGCGTTTTTATAAACTCAACTTTGCCATCGATCTCATGCCTGAGGAAAGAAGTATGACTGCTATGATTGATGCATGGGTAAGGAATATTTCAGACAAAGCCATTGACGAATTGCATTTCACGATGCCTCAACTGAGCGACAGTGTGAAGATCAGTATCCCAGGCAGCGAACTGACGCTCAATGATAAACGCTTGAAATACAGGATTTATCATCTCATTAAACCTATGCAACCGCAGGATTCCATGCTGATTAAGGTTGAAGTGAAACGATTCACCGAAGGCTTTGAAAATGAGGTCACCTTCACACAATTAACCCAGAACGGTACTTTCTTCAACAATACGGATATCATGCCTTCGCTGGGTTATAACAGTTATATGGAAATCAGCGACAAGAACAAGCGCGTGAAACTGAAACTTCCGAAGCGCCAGCGGATGCCTTCGCTGGATGAAAGCAATCTGACGGCCCGTGCCAATAGTTATCTGAATACTGATTCTGACTGGGTGGAGGTTAATACCGTGATCAGCACTTCACCCGATCAGACAGCCGTAGCACCGGGAAGCCTGATCAAAAGCTGGGAAAGCAATGGCAGACGGTTTTATAATTATCGCCTTGACCAGAAATCATTCAATTTTTATTCGTTTATCTCGGCCGATTATCAGATTGCCCGTGATCAGTGGAATGGAATCGATCTGGAAGTATATTACATCAAAGAACATGCTTACAATGTTCCGGATATGCTGAATAGTCTGAAGAAATCACTGGAATACTACACAAGCAATTTCGGACCCTATTACCATAAACAATGCCGGATCATCGAATTTCCGCGCTATGCAAGTTTTGCACAATCTTTCCCGGGAACCATGCCTTACAGCGAAGGAATAGGATTTATCATCGATCTGCGTGATGTTACAAAGGATGATATTGATCAGGTGTTTTATGTTGTGGCTCACGAAATGGCCCATCAGTACTGGGCTCATCAGGTATGTGGTGCAGGCATGCAGGGCAGTGAAATGATGAGTGAAAGTTTTTCACAATATTCTGCCCTGATGGTGATGGAAAAGGAATATGGCAAGGATAAAATGAAGAAATTCCTTGAGTATGAGATGGATGGTTATCTGAGAGGACGCAGTACAGAACAGGAAGCTGAACGACCCCTGATGCAGACCGAAAGTCAGGGATACATCCATTATCAGAAAGGCAGTGTGGTCATGTACAATCTGAAAGAAATGATTGGCGAAGAAAAGGTGAATAT
>CAZVKW010000206.1:0-4026 GCA_964627945.1 uncultured Lentimicrobiaceae bacterium | reverse complement strand
ATTAATTATCATACGGTGAGGGCTGCGATTCAGAGTATCCGGAGGCTCGAAATAATTGCAAATACAATCTGAGAATGAAGTACAGAGACTTGACCGCCCGACATTGTTCAGGGTCTTTTGCCTTTGGGACCGTTCCTTTGAGAAGAAATGCCATAGGGTCAAACCCAAAACAAGGATAAAAGCTTAAATAGGGCTTGCTGAAAAATTTATTAATTTTGATATTGAATAATATAACGAATAATTTACATGAACAAAGTGCAAGTATTTAAAAAGGAATTCCGAAAAAAGCTTGCACTTGAAATTTTCAGTCAATTCAAGAAATATCCCAGAGGGATAAAATATTTATAGAAAACGGATAACACGAGCGAATATTCAACCCCAGCCGGGGTTGAACAGCTTTCTAATCATCATTTTCTATAAATATTTGACCTCTCTGAGGTCGTTTCAACACTATTGGAGTTTTTCAGCGGTCCCTAAATACAAATTATTAACACCGAACAAATGCTATACAATGGCAGATATGAAGTGTTTGATCCGGGCAAGATCAAAACCTATCCTGTAAAAGGAAGAACCAACAAAGTCAAATTCAGCGATCTAAGAGAGATTGAGGAGGTTTTGAATACAATCATCGATTTACCTGAGCAGGTCAAAAATAATATTGATATTTTGGCTCGCGAAATCATTGAACGTCATGCAAAAGGTCAGCCAATACTCTTGTTTACGGGAGGACATCTGGTGAAAAATGGCTTGAACCGATTGCTGGTTGATTTGATCCATAAGGGTCTTTTTACGATCATCTCTGGAAACGGTGCAACCTCGATACATGATTTTGAGTTGGCATTGATGGGTGAAACAAGTGAATATGTTCCTCAGGCATTGGAGAAAGGAGAATTTGGGATGGCCTACGAATTTAACTTCATCAATGCAGCTTTGAGTTTAGGCGACGAAAGACAACTGGGATACGGTGAATCGCTGGGAAAGATGATATGCAAGAAGTCGTTTCGAAAAAAGGTCGCCCGATTCCTTGGAATTGAAACTGGCGCGACAGAATTTGAGCATCCGGAATTAAGCATTGCTGCAGCTTGTTACAAAGAAAAAGTACCATTCACCGTTCATGTAGGGATCGGCACCGATGTCATTGATCAACATCCGTGGTTCAATGGTAATGCCAAAGGGGGATGTTCAGGAAGAGATTTTTTAATCTACACCCAAGCTGTTTCCAAATTAGTTCAAGGCGGTGTCATCCTAAATATTGGGAGCGCGGTTACTGGTCCTGAAGTCTTTTTGAAAGCAGCATCGATGGTTGGGAATGTTCACCAGACGCCGAATGATATCCTGACAGCAAATTTTGATCTTAGACAATATCATCCGGAAACGGCGACAGACGAGTCGTCGGTTGGCTACTATTTCAGAGATCAGAAGAGTATTGTTGCCCGGATTCCACAGGCTTATGGAGGTAAGGGTTTTTATATCGAAGGCAATATGGTTCAAACCTTTCCATATCTTTACCAACAACTTGTCAAACAACTTTAGTCACTTTAGTTCACTTTAGTCACTTTAGTCACTGCATTTAATAACTAAACTATATCTTATGAATTTAACTTTAACAACACTAGACTGGTTTGTCTTTTCTTTCATTATGATAGGGAGTATGGCCTTCGGTTTATGGATGGCCTACAAGAAAAAAGCAAGCGAAAATAGTTCCAATTTCTTCCTAGGCGGAAGAAAAATTGCATGGCCAATTGTTGGAGCCTCTCTTTTTGCAACCAATATTGGGGCCGAACATCTGGTCGGATTGTCGGGCGATTCCTATAGATATGGTTTATCTGCGGGCTCTGTCGAATTGACATGCGCCATTACCCTGGGTTTTGCCTGTGCTATATTGTTCCCATATTATATGAAGAACAAAATTTTTACCATCCCTGAATTCCTTGAATTAAGGTATGATCGTCGGGCCAGAACCTTTTTTTCAGGTTTGATGCTCGTGATCAGCGTCATGACTAAACTGGCTTTTACCTTATTTGCCGGGGCATTGGTGCTCAACAGTATTTTAGGCTGGAATGTGATGACAACAGTCATTTGGATTGGCGCGGTAGTGGCCGTTTTTACCATCATTGGCGGATTTACTGCTGTAGCTTACACCGATGCTATTCAGGTTATTATCATTATTCTGGGGTCGTCGATCATGCTGTTCCTGGGTTTAGAAAAGGTGGGAGGCTGGAATGGATTGATGGAAAAAGTTCCGGAGATGATGAAGATTTCCAAACCCATATCTGACCCGGTGTATCCCTTCTGGGGAATTCTGGCGACGGCTTTTTATGCAGGTATCTTCTATTGGGGTATCGACCAGGTTAATGTCCAGCGTACTTTATCGGCGCCCGATCTGAAGAATGCACGTTGGGGAGCCATGTTTGCCACCTTCCTGAAACTGTTCCCGATTTTTATATTTGCCTTACCAGGGGTTATCGCCTTTGCTCTGTACCCCAATGAATTGCAGGGAGATGCAACGAAACAGACCTTTGTTCTATTGTTGAACAAACTCATGCCGACCGGATTAAGGGGGCTGATGCTGGCTTCCTTGATGGCCGCATTAGTGACTTCCCTGATAGCTGTTCTAAATTCTGTTTCGACTCTGGTTGTCAGGGATTTTATACTGGAGTTCAGACCAAATATTTCTGAGCGGAAGCAGGTGCGGCTGGGTCGTATTGTAATTGTCCTGGTTACTATTCTTGGATTTGGAGCTGCCTATTTGGTTTATAAGAATGAAGAGGGATTATTTAAATATTTGCAAACGATTTCTGCCTATCTGGTGATTCCTGTATTCCCCGCTATTTTCTTTGGGATCGTCAGTAAGAAGGTCACGATGAAAGGGGCGATCGTTTCTGTATTTGTCGGAATAGTTATAGCTACGATCTTTGTGATTGATCAGTTGATTGGACCTGCCACCGGAGCGCAATATTTTCCAATTCTTCACCATCCGTTAACTTTGAATTTTGGTTTTCGCGGGCTCTGGGCAGAGATTTTCATCACAGGGGTTCTATTTGCAGTTTCAGCCTTTACAGAAAAAACTACACCCGAAAAACTTGAGAAGACTACCATTAACTATTCGAATGGCATTGCCCGGTTTGAAGGCATTACCGACTGGAGGTTGCATTGGAGTATATTGGCAGTGATAACTTTGGGATTGTATATTTGGTTAAGCTAAAATTGTCACTAATTAATTGAAAATGCCTTTTTGAAGAATTATTCATCCAAAGAGGGATTTTCATTAATATTACAAGTTGATATTTTTGCACTGATGATGGATCCAGCCAAACTAAACTTGCTTGTGTTATCGCTTCGGGAAGGCAAGAAATCGGCCTACGAAGAGATTTACAACGATTATTTCGGTGTGATCTATCATTTGTCCTTGCAATATCTGCACGATAAAGCCATCGCCGAAGAGATCGTGCAGGATTCCTTTATGAAATTGTGGGAAATCAGGGAGACACTGAACGACCAGTTTAACATCCGTAGTTTCCTGTACACCATCACCAAAAATAACTGTCTGAATAACTTAAGAAACCAGAAAATCGCCTTAAAACATTTGGAGAACCTCAAATACCTGGAGATGCAGTTCAATTACGAGGCCTTGGAAAAAATTGGAAATTACCTCGAATTTGAAGCACTGAGTGAGAAGGTTGATCAGGCAATTGCATCACTACCGGAAGATCTTCAAGATACCTTCCGGTTGAGTCGTTTCGATGAACTATCTTACAAGGAAATAGCAGTCAAACTGACCATTAGTGTGAAGACGGTTGAAGCCAGGATGTCGAAAGCCTTGCGGATATTGCGCCACGAGCTAAAAGATTATCTTGCTGTTATCTGTCTAATTACCAAAATATTGTCTTAGTCTGTTGAATCTTTTCTCATTTTCTGCATTTTTTTGATAGGGTAGAGCGATGGTTGTGTGTTTAGTGAATAATACCAAGAAAAAATGTCAGAAGAGATTTTCATCAGAATTTTAAACAATTCAGCCACCGAAGC
>CAZVKW010000205.1:0-4033 GCA_964627945.1 uncultured Lentimicrobiaceae bacterium | reverse complement strand
CACAAATTAACTCATCGTCGAATTGCCTCATTGCCAAATTGCCAAATCTCCACTCCCGAAAGCTTTCGGGACAAATCTCCACATCGCCAATTCCAATATTATTTTCCAGCTTCTTTTCGAAACCGAATTGTTTTTATATTAGCCTTATAAATCAAAAATTGAATTAAAGACTTGCTACTCATTCGTCAACTTCAGAACTTTATGATGCCATTCCTGATGGTATTCATGTTTTATTTCAGTTGGCATATGCAGGCAAAATGCCAGACCACTGCAAAGATCGACAGCCTGAACCAGCTTTTAATAACTACCCATGATGAGAAGGCAAGGGTGGATATCCTGAATAAACTTGCTGAAAACTATCTTCCAATCGATCTTGAAATTGCTGATTCCATTATAAAGCAAAGCGTTGAACTGTCAGAAAGTTCAGGCTATGAGCAGGGAATCATGGATGCACTGTTTCTTTCCTTTAAGATAAATAAAGCCGCCGGTAAAACTGACAAGGCTTTAACCAACCTCCGAAGAGTAGGTGAGATGCAACGCAAGAAAGGTAATATTACTGCCTATGTAAGTTCTTTGGTTAATGAAGGAAATCTGCTGATGAAGAAACAGGAACTTAAAAACGCTACCGAAGTATTGTTAAAGGCAATTGATATTTATAAGTCTATTGAAGACAGTGACCTTTCGCTCCTTTATACCACCCTTGGACAAGTTAATCAGTTACAGGGTAAATATTCCGATGCACTTGCTTATTACAAAATGTCATTGACAATCAATCTGGAAAAGAAATTCGACAAGGGTATTTCAGCCAATTATATTAATATTGGCAATATCTATAGTGATCAGGAGGATTTTGAGAAAGCAACTGAATTCTATAAAAAAGCCCTCGAAATCAAAGAGAAAATGGGCGACAGACAAGGCATCATGAAATGTCTGAATAACCTTGGTGTTTCAGCAATGAAACTCAGCGATACAAAAAATGCCCTTTACTATCATCAAAAGGCTCTGGATTATGCCATTAGCAATAAAAACGAACATGATATTGCCATGTGTTATATCAATTTTGGATTCGACTACCTCTATGCAAATTCATTTGAAAATGCAATTAAATATACCCTGAAAGGCAATGAAATAGCCCTCAGGATCAACAACATTCCTTTACTCAAGGAATCAAGTATGGTTCTTTCTGAATCCTATGCCGGAAAATACCAATTTAATGAAGCATACCGCTATCATGTTTTACACAAACAATACAACGATAGTCTTGTAAAAGAAAATAATCTCAAAGAACTGAATGAAATTCAAACCAAGTACGAAACCGCTCAAAAGGACAATCAGATCCAGGAATTACAAATCAGCACTGCAGATAAAGAACTTCAATTACAACAACAAAAAGTCTATGTAATTTTCTTTATAGGTTTGCTAATCATCGTTACTGTTCTTGTACTCTTCTTCTTCCTACAATCCAAAAACTCCCGTAAGATTCAAACCAAGCTACAGGAAATCAATGATATAAAGACAGCCTTCTTCGCCAACCTGTCTCACGAGTTTCGTACGCCTCTAACGCTTATGCTTGGTCCGGTGGAGAAACTGATCGAAAATGCTGACGAAAAAAGCAGATCACTCCTGCAACTTGTTCACCGCAATGCCAGCAGATTGCTTGCACTGGATGAGCAATTACTCGAATTTACAAAACTTGACAGTGGAACACAGAAACTTAATCTTTCGAAAGGAGATATCATTCCATTGATTTCTGCTATTGCAGCCTCATTCACTTTTCAGACAGAAAAGAAAAACATTCTTTTCACACAGCAGTTTCCTTCAGAAACCCCTTCACTTTTTTTCGATACGGATATCATCGAAAAAGTTGTGGGAAATTTACTTTCCAATGCCATTAAATACACACCTGAAGGCGGAAAAGTGAACATCAATGTCGGGATTTTCGAATCAGTTCAGTCAGAAGAAAATACCATGCCCAAAGGCATCTCGAAATCAATCAGTATTCAGGTGACCGACAATGGTCAGGGCATTCCGCCAGAGAAACAAAAGGCTATTTTCGAGCGTTTCTATCAACTTGAAAATCAGTCGAGTGCATCTTTCGATGGTTATGGCATCGGACTGGCTCTGGTTAAGGAACTGATACAACTGCACAAAGGAAAAATTTTGCTTGAAAGCCAGATCGGAAAGGGAAGTGAATTTACTATTTTGTTACCACTCAACAGCAACGCCTATTCCTCAGCCGAGATTCAAAACAGCAAATCTTTCGACAAGGAGCATGTAAGCATTAAATCACCCCTGGCCTATGACCAGGAAACGCCTGTTTCACAAGTCCGGTCGGTATTACTGGATAAAAAGACTGATCAACAAAGAAGTAAACTCCTGTTTGTTGATGACAACAGCGATATGCGCACCTTTATCCACGAAACATTCCATGATCAGTTTCATTTGCTACTGGCATCAGATGGTGATGAAGGACTTCAGGTAGCGATTCATGAAAAGCCGGATCTCGTTCTTACTGATGTGATGATGGAAAGAATGGATGGCCTTGAATTTTGCAAACTATTGAAAACCAATCCGAAAACACAACTTATTCCTGTAATCATGTTGACAGCCTTAACCACTGTCGATGATAAAATCGCCGGGCTCGAAAATGGGGCAGACGATTATATGCTGAAACCGTTCAGTTCAAAAGAATTAATCGCACGAATAAATAACCTCATCAATCAACGACAAAAGCTTAAAGATTTCTTTAGCAATGAATTGAAAATTGAACCGGCTGCGGTTACAATTTCTTCTGCTGAAGCTGTTTTCCTGACAAAACTTATCAAACTGATTGAGGATCAGATTGACGATCCTGAGCTCGAAATCGACCAGTTGGCCTCTAAAATGGGAATGAGCCGAAGCCAGTTGTATCGGAAAGTTACATCTACCACCAAACAGACTGCGGTAAATTTTGTTAAAATAATCCGGATTAAACGGGCTGCGCAGCTCATCGAACAAAGAGCCGGTAATATTTCCGAAATCATGTATTCGGTTGGATTTAACAACCTCTCCTATTTTTCAAAATGTTTCAAAGAAGTGTATCAGCTTACGCCGAGCGAATATCACAACCAATCGCAACAGAATATTTCAGCCTGAAACAAGCCTGAACTCAACACTTTTCCTCTTATTTATCTCTTTTTAAGCACGATGCATCAAAAGTTGTACTATTTGAACAATTTGTGTTAACCTGTTTCCTACCCACCGGATACATTTGTGGCTGTTAAATCGAACGAATAGCATTCAAAATTCATGACAGTCCATAAGTGAAAAAATTCCAATTATCAATTAAAATAATGACAATTCAAAAAAAAAGCAGGTATGGAAACAACAAAAACTTCAAATCAAGGCAAACAGATGAAACTATTCCTTATTCTTTTCATCGCTTTCGCATGCAATTCTAAAATTTCGTATTCACAGAGTGTCGGAATCAGTGCGATGGGAGCAAGTCCGGCCACTTCAGCTGGTCTTGACGTTAATTTTAACAACAAAGGATTGCTCATTCCACGGGTAACACTCACAGGTACAAGCGATATTACAACCATAGCAAGTCCGGCTACCAGCCTTCTTGTTTACAACACCGCCACTGCCGCTGATGTCACACCGGGATTTTATTACTGGAGTGGAAGCGTATGGCTGCGAATCTCGAATAACGGCGGAGCAGCAAGTGCCTGGTCTATTACCGGAAACGCAGAAACCTCAGCAGCGACAAATTTTATTGGCACAACCGATTACACACCTTTTTGTTTTCGGGTAAACAACCTGAATGCCGGTAAAATTGATCCCAACGGACCACTTTTCTTTGGTTATCAGGCGGGAAACAACAATGCTGCATTCTCTGTTACCGGTTTTGGATCTAAGGCGCTCATGAGCAATACATCCGGAGATGGAAATACAGCCATTGGTGGTTATTCATTAAACAAAAACACAATTGGAAGTGGAAATACAGGTGTTGGTGAAAGTTCGCTATATTCAAACACAAGTGGTCAGGGAAATA
>CAZVKW010000204.1:0-4098 GCA_964627945.1 uncultured Lentimicrobiaceae bacterium | reverse complement strand
TATCCTGAAAGCCTGAATTAATTTCAAATGTATCCGGTTCATGCAAGGATTCATTGATGTTGGGATACAATAACAGAACTTCGTTGCATCCCCTTTTATAAGCATAACTGACCATCTGGTACAAGTCAGATTGCTCAATCCCCTTTTTTGAATCCTGCTTAAAATTTACATCTCGCAGTTTGTATTTTGTATCGATAATGATATTTCGGTTTAGGCCATCTTTGCTTGTAAGAAAAATATCGTGTTGCATATTAAAAACCCGGGGCTTGTTCGATAGATATTCATCAGACTTCTGATACTTAACATGCCAATATTTAGAAAAATGTGTTTCCAGAAATCCTGCAATAAAATCTTCAAAAATATATTCCATCGGGAATAACAGGCACCATTGTGAAATATCGTAGTTGCTGCTGGAATAGATTTGTTGGCTAATAATCAACTTGCAGCTATTCATTACCAGTTCATAATCCTGGTAAAAAACATTTAGAGCGACAGACTCCACGTCATGAAAATTACAAGGCACATCCTCCACTTCATCCAGAATAAAAAGTGTTTCCTGTAAAAGTTGGATATTTTCTGAGAATCGGGTTTGCCCCAACAGCAAACGCGTACAATATTTAACAATTCTGTTTACTTTATTGTCGAATAAAAAAGGGTCATAATCACATTCAATTTGATGATAATTCCCTTTGGTGATGCTATTGGTCAGGTATCTGCCAAAATTGATACTTCCTTTTGGTGTCAACAAGGATTCTTCAACCTTTTGATATTGCATCAGCGGCTGATTGAATATCGTTTGATAAAATTGATTGGCAATCAAATGAATGATCAGTTCCGGGAATGCTTCAATATGCTGGGTGTCAAGTGCGGCTTGGTTAAATGGGAAGCGCCATTTACGACAATACTTAAACCAAAAGAAGATATGTTTGAGCATAAGTGATTTATCCTGGCAGTTAATATCCCTGAATACTTTCGGGTAAATTTCAACCAGGTTCTCTCCATTTTGGATAAACCCGACAAAATTATTCGCTCGTATTTTTTTTCCATCGAACCTCAAAAATGGTTGATAAATTGCATCTGCTGCCTCTTCTGTTTCCAGTGCTTCATAAATATTCCGTCCATGCTTCCAAATCCCTTGTAGCAGGCTTTTTAGTCCGGTTGCATCTTCAACGGGTTCCCATTTCCCATATTCGAAAAGCGAAGTCATTCAGCTTTTGGCATTATATCCCAACGATAATTTGTTTTATTGTATTCCACCCTCCAATTAGTATGGGTAAATAACCTTGCGACAATGTCCGTCTTGCCAGAAAAGTACTCCATTAAAAGAGGAATTACTTTTGTTTCAAGAACTGCTACAATAGGTTGGTTTTTCATGAAGTAGGCGTGACCAATAAGATAATCGGCTGATTTTCTCTCTTCAAATATAGCCTCATTAATTTTACGTAAAAGTTCAGCCTCATTGATGTTTAGTTTTTCATAAGAAGGGTAATATCCAATGAATTCAAATCTTCTGCGAAGTGCAATATCAACAAGGGCAATGGATTTATCGGCAGTGTTCATTGTGCCAACGAGATAGAGATTGGGTGGTATTCCAAACTCTTTTTCCCCATTTGGCAATGTTATCTTCAGTTCATTTATCTCGCCTAATCGTTTATCATCTTCCAGCAGCGTAATTAATTCACCAAAAACCTTGGAAATATTCGCACGGTTTATTTCATCAATGACTAAAACATATCTTTTTAGTTCGGTTTTTTCAGGAACTGAAGGTTGCAAAGTAACTGCATGCTCTTTAAGTGTTTCAACCAATGGGTTGTAATATGCGCCCAAACCCTCCTGTCCGTAATCGAGGGTCTCCTCATAAATTTCCCTGACATTCCTGACCAGCAGATCATGACCAGTGCCGCCACTTTGTTTTGTGAATTTTATATTACCTTTATCTACATCAACAGAAGTTATTTTGTATTTGAAATTTTTATTTTTCATGGAGATTTCAACAAATGGAACCCTTTCTTCAATTAAATTGCCAAAGAAAGAGTTAAAGACCTTCATGAATTCCATGGTAGAGTAATATGAATTTCTTGACACCAGCCAGTTTGTTTTAGCTCTGTCGTTCAGTTGTTTGAATATCCCTTCCTTTTTGTCAAACCTGAGAGTCCCGGAATTAATGTCAGGCGAAATCCCAACCATGAAATCTTCGTATGTGTAATTCTGATGAAAAGTAACAAATTCGATTTGTCCCTCTTTCCGCAACCGGTCAAATTCCTTCTTATTGGCAAGGTGGTCGCCGATTGACCTTCCCATAACTATTTCGACAGCCTTGTCAATACTGTTATAGGTTTTTCCTGTACCGGGAGGTCCATATAGTATGATGTTGGGAGATTGTGGCTTCATCGTTTTATTTGTTATCGTTGTATGGTCTCTGAAAAAGATTGCCTGAATATGATCATTGTTTTTAATATGATGCACAGTTCCCCAATAACCTCCAGAAAAATCCAGTTTAAAAGGGCTGAGGTCATTTTCCCAATTAATCTTTAACCTGTGGCCGTCGGCAATATTCTCCGTAACCGTTCCAATTGCTTTTATGGACATGACAGATTTTGTTTTGCCTTCTGTGTAAGCTGCTTTTATGGCAACTCTCGAACCAGGTCTGATCGCTTTTATTACATCGATGAATTTTTCATCCTGGTTGTTTTCCCATATGCCATTTTCAACAAATCGAACCGTTTGATCCTCATTTTTCAAAAAGGCACCTAATAAATAGTACTCAGTTTCATCAGGCACTTCATCACCTGGTCTGTTACGCCAGAGAATATCCTGAAATAATAACTGGGTTTGACTACCGGAATAGCATTTGTCATTCATGGTTTTCAGTGACAGATCGCTTAATATAGGATCTTCAAGTATAACAGGAATAACTTCATTGCTGAGCTTTATGAAATGTGTATACTTTTTACCAGCATTCTGATATGTAAGGTTGGGGAAAATATCGACCAGTAGTCTGTATATATCATCTTTATAAAGAGGATACTTGTCGGGAAATCTCATGGAAAGGTAAAATGAGATAGCGCGTTCATCCTGTTGATGATTCAGTGGTTTACCGTGTTTTTCAATTACCTTCGGCAGAAGGGCCTGGGCGGATTTTTGAAACTCATCGATCCTGACAGGTAACTCGTTTTGTTCAGAATAGAGTAGCTGAAACATTTTCCTGACCTCTTCCGGGAAATATTTAGCAGCTTTCAGAATAAACCCGGAAGAATTCTGGAACATCAGGTTTGAACGTCCTTTGATTGAATTCTTCAGCATCTCTTCAAAATCAGCTGCTTCAATGTTGAAATTGTCCTGAAAATGTTTGGCGCATTCCCATTTATAGACCTCTCCCTGATTGTTATCAGACGTTATCAGAACCTTGTATCTTTCGATCAACTCGGCGAACCTGATACGTGCGGTATCCTGAACAAATGTATGTGTAAAGAAGTCAAGCATTCCCAGGTGATCCTCCCCGGTTTGCTGTTTAAGTTCATGAAAGGCCTCAATACAATCGGAGTAATCTTTTGAGACTTCCATCCATTTTAAGAATTCATCATGCGAATTGTTGATGATTGGAAATAGGGAAGGATTAATGTAATGAAGCCAGGGTGAATAGATTCCGCTTTTAACCTCAGGGATTTTCTGTTCATCAAACCGTTGTACAAGATTCTTTGCATCCTCAAGGGTGTCTGCATCAAAGGCTGATAGCAAGAAATCTTTCACCCCCTTTAATTGGGTCGCAGTCAAGTTGTTTATCGCAGCTTTACCGGCGCCGGTATAGCCGAACTCATCCACCAGATTAGCCTTTTTTAATAACTCTTCCAATTTATCTTTACCTGAAATGTTTTGTTCCAGGTATTTATCAAAAATGTCGTCCTTTGTTGCCCATTTAAACATCTGGATCAAGCCGGTAAGATGTTCATTTTTCAATGGATCATTCTGCAAGGTTTCAGTAATGATCTCTTTGGCCAGATTGGCAAAGACAGATTGTTTCTCTCGTAATTTGTAGTTTTTGGTTGATCGGTATTGCTCGAAAAGTGAGACGAATTCAGGTAGTCGTTGTTTATTCAT
>CAZVKW010000203.1:0-4117 GCA_964627945.1 uncultured Lentimicrobiaceae bacterium | reverse complement strand
CCATTAAAAACCACATAATCAGGATTTTCATCTAATGCTTTTTCCATATCGAAAGGTTGTGATCCTGATTCACCATAGCCACCCTTGGTGTAAAAGTCGCCCTGGCAAACATAAAATTCCTTATCCACTTTTGGCAATCCTTCCTTTGGCTCAACCAGAATCAAACCATACATGCCATTTGCAATATGCATTCCCACGGGAGCTGTGGCACAGTGATAAATATACAGACCCGGATTTAGAACTGTAAACGAAAACTGAGTTTCGTGTCCCGGTGCGGTGAATGTTGAAACTGCGCCGCCACCTGGTCCTGTTACGGCATGAAGATCGATATTATGAGGAAGTTTGCTTGAAGGATCATTTTTGAGATGAAACTCAACAAGGTCGCCTTCGCGAACACGGATAAATTTGCCCGGGACCTGTCCGCCAAAAGTCCAGAAATTGTATTTCACACCATCCATCATTTCCATTTCCTTCTCAATAACTTCGAGGTTCACAATTACTTTTGTGGCATGATTACGGGTAATAGGGGGTGGTACATTTGGCGCAAAAGTTAAAACGGCAACTTCCTCACCTTTAATTTCGCCAATGGTTGAATCACTCTGCTGGCTGCTGTTTTTGCTGCAACCAATTATCATCATTGCTGACGCAAATAGCATTAAAGCTGTATTTGAGATTGGATTTCTGAATATCATGATATATAGGATTTAGATTGAGTTAATCAAAGATTTATAAATGGAATTAATTAGATTGCATAAATGCCTGCAAGGTTATCGATCATTAAAACATAGTCATTTTTAATTTGCCCGCTCTCCCGCATTTTTTCCACTTTTGTAAAATCAAGTATTAGTGATTCCTGCTCAGCCGGAGTAAATGCATTATCAGCCATTCGGAAAAGCACTTTGTTTTCTTTTTCTATATGGCTTTTGAGAAGATCAGCATAACTCAGCATATTGCTGTAAATGGCTTTTAAAGCGCTTGTTTCACCTTGTTTATACAATAAAATTTTCTCCGCCATTCCTTTCACATAATTCCTGCCATGCGCATGATCGTGAAGCATTACGGCTATAGGTCCGGTTTCGTTTGAAAATCCTTTTTGAATCATCAATGGGAAAAGAAATTGTTCTTCCTTGGCATGATGAAAACCATCGGCAAATTCGCGGATTACTTTTACAATCGTTTCCATGTGCTCCACATTTGGACTTTCAGATTGTGTGATACGCTCCATAACTTCGATCAGGCGAAGTATCTGCATGTGATCGTTTTCGAGGTTTTGGGTTGCTGTCGTCATATAAGATTGTTTTTATTCAGCTATTTTTAATGCTTTCGGATACAGGATGTTGTTTTCGAGATGCACATGGATATGAAGATCGTCTTCGAATTGTTCAAGCAGCTTTAGCGAAACCCGGTAGGTATTGCAAGCATCCGCAGGAATCAGATAGTTTTTGGTTAAGACATTTATTTTATCCATTGCACCACCCGCATACTCATGTTCGCCTTGCATGCGTGTAACTTCAGAGATGATGATTGATTTAACCTGGTGAGTGGCGGAAATTTCAGCAGTTTTAATGGCAGGGAACAAAACCTCTTCTTCATTTTTCAGATGCTGGAGAAGTTCTTTATTAATCTTTGCAAATAACTCAGCTACTTCCAACAATTCCGGGTGATTATTGCCGTGCACATCCGCAATTTTCTGCGTATAAAAAAGCAATTCCGGCAGATTCTTAAGAACAAATTTGTGATGTGTGTTCATGATGTAATCAGACAGAAATCCAAGCTCCCATTCTTTAAAATTTATTGCATAATCAAGTGGTGTTTGAGACAGCAATCCGAGCTGTTCCAAGATCAAGGTTTGGTCTGAGCCTTTTTCCCGACAGGCTTCAGAAAGAAATTTGTGACCTCCACAGCAAAAATCGATACCGGCTTCCTTAAATATAGATGCTGCACGGAAATCGTTAGCGACGATTTCGCCAACAGTTATTTCAGAATTTGATTCAATTAACATATATTGATTTTAATTACGAAGACAAATATATACATAAAAACACATAAAAGACAAAAAGGTCTTTTAATAATTGTAATTATTTTATTTTTATCTTTACAGGGAAATAATTTCAACAACAATGCAGAACTATGTTCAATAAAGAAACAGAATACGCTCTAAGGGGATTGGTTTACATTCAGGCTCAGAATTTAGAAGGGCGCAGGCCTGGTATTGCAGAAATTGCGGAACAAATTGATGCCCCGTATTTTTATACTGCTAAAATTTTACAGCGATTAGTACGGCAAGGATTTGTTGAATCGCAGAAAGGGAAAGGAGGAGGATTTTATTTTGATAGTAAGAAAGCTGATTTGTCACTTAAACAACTAATTATAGCTACTGAAGGTGATAAATTATTTGGCGGGTGTGGATTTGGGCTAAAGCAGTGCGACGAAAATAATCCCTGTCCTCTTCATGACAAGTATGCACTTATACGTAATGCATTGAACCAATTGGTTATGGAGGAGAATGTACAAAGTCTGGCGCAGAAGATATTGAGAGGGGGTGAACTGCTTTCACCAAGACTTAAGTAAGCTTTGAAAATGTAACTGGTTATTTGCCAGTTACGAATTTTAAAAATTTGATAAATTAGTTGGCATTAACTCTTTTCCAGCAGGAAGATTTGATTTACGGTTTAATGCCCAGCTTTTTTCAGGAACATTGTCGTGTTTGTACTTTTTCAGCAAGAAGTAATATTATAGCATATGTCGGAACTAATTGTTAATACAAGCGAACATTATCAGAGCCTGCAAGCCTATTGCTGTGGAATGGTTGAAGGGAAGAACGGCAAAGCCCTTTACCAGAAATACAGTAATGAAACAGATACTGTGACAGCCATGGAAACTATGCAGCTTCTCGATTATCTGTTACAACAATATCCGTTTGAAGCGGTAAAAAATACCGTTGGTAAACTGATTAATACATTTTACAGATCGCTGAAACAGCAAATTTGGGAGAAACCAGCCGAAGACCATTTTCTTAGCTATATGATGCTTGAGAACAGGGGTGTTGAGAAGATTATCGACGAAATGCGTATTAATGTGAAAGCTATATTCAGCCAATCTGTAAAAGATGAAAACGAACTGGCTATGCAACTCCTGCGACTCATTAATGACTTGAAATTGTATGAACTCCATTATATAAAGAAGGAAAACATACTGTTTCCATTTATTGAAAGAACGTTTTCACAATACCGGTGCCTGCAGTTGATGTGGTCGTTTCACGATGATTTTCGCAAAACATTGAAAAGTATAGAGGACGTACTGAATCAGGATCTGCTACAAAAAGATTTGTTGAATAAAGAATTAGGGCGATTGTTTTTTGTGGTACTTCCAATTATTTTCAGAGAGGAACAAATTGTTTATCCGGTAGCTTACAGGGCTATTCCGGAAAGTGTATGGCAGGAAATGCTTTTACAGGCTCAAGAAACAGGCTGGTGTTATATAAAACCGCCAAAAAAATCAGAAATAAGTAAAAAAGATATAAGCATGACATCCGGGATGACTGACCTGAAAACAGGAGTTTTAAAAAGGGAACAGATTATTCAGCTATTCGAGAATTTGCCGGTAGATATAACCTTTGTTGACGAAGAAGATACAGTACGTTACTTTTCAGGAGGGAAGCACAGGATATTTCCAAGATCCAATGCTATTATCGGGAGGAAAGTGCAAAACTGTCACCCACCAGAAAGCGTCCATGTTGTAAATCAAATTGTTGAAGCGTTCAGGAATGGAAGCAAGAACGAAGCCAATTTCTGGATAAATATGAAAGGAAAATTCATTTATATCCGGTATATCGCTTTGCGCTCATCAACCGGAGAATACGAAGGAACCATTGAAGTGAGCCAGGATGTTACTGATATAAGGTCTCTTGAAGGGGAAAGACGGTTGCTCAACTGGGATGAATAGAGATTATGGCAGTTTGGGTTGCGAGGATGCTTTACCTAAAACTTTTTTATTTTTTATTTTCCTTCTGTAAGGTATCCACCAAGCAAAAAAACCGGTCACCAATATCAGCACTGAAGCCAAGCCGGTAAGCGGCACGATGAGAATATAAAACGGACCCACAAGAAATTCCCAG
>CAZVKW010000202.1:0-4120 GCA_964627945.1 uncultured Lentimicrobiaceae bacterium | reverse complement strand
AGAGCAGGCGGATTCACTGACTTATATCCTGCAGCACAGCCGCCCATGAGAATAAACATTGCAAAAATCAGTAGGAATAAAATCGTCTTTTTCATTTGTGATTGTTTTAGGGAATACTCAATTGGTAATTGTTTCTGAAGATGTTTTGTATGGGCTAAGCTTTTATTAAAAACCAGCTTTTGATTTGTGTAGTTGTTTGAATAAAACAAATATAGATCAGTTCATTCAGAAATCAAAACCAAAGTGCATATTTTTCAGATGCTCATCTGTTAGCATTTGAAATTCATGTTTTCACAAATATGGTTCAGATTATTGTTTCGTATCTTCGAAAATCAGGTACAATAAGATAGTGTTTTTTGTAGTGAAAGCTCCGATGGCAGAAGTTTCAATCATATCAAAACACCGCTTTGTTTTGCATTATTCAATCTGATCATTGTTGATGATGATCCTGCACTCACACGTTCCGCCACCTTTAAAGGTTTTGTTTAAAACAGTAAAAGTCCAGTTTGATAAGTCATTCAGCTCAGTCAGCACTTTCATTGTATCAGTATCTGCGACAGAAGCAGTCAATGAGTCAGCATAAAGATTACAGTCTTCAAATTCGAATGTCTGGCCTAGACCGCTACCTACTAGAATTGCTTCTTCGCTTCGTTTGGAAACATAGAAACTATCTGCCGAATAATCGATTGATGCCCCATGCACGCGTATGATGACATCAAAATCTGAATCATTCTGAATCACTTTGCTGTAAGCGAATCCGGGGTCACATGAATTCATCACTATTAGAATGAGTGTGATAGAAATAATATTTAAATAATGAATTTTCATCTTCCTGGTTTATTATTTTTAAGCTCTTTAGCCATCTTTAAAGAATGCTTCAATGAATTTGTATTTTTCCAATCGCTATGTGCTATGATAATAAACTTTGGGTTTCGGCATTTTTTCTGAACATTTTTTAGAGTAGATGCATATTCTGATATATTTCCATCCTCTAAATTACCCAAATCTTCATCATCAGCACCTTTTATTAAGCAAGCAGCGTAAAGAATTTTTTCTTTTTTAAACCAGATTACAATATTGTCTACCGTATGTCCCTGGCCGGGATAATAAGTTTCAAAAGAATATTGTCCGACATGAAAAACAGTATCATTTGCCATTAAAAATTCAGCCCTTTTTTTATGATTCTTTTTACTTAATTCATCCGTAAGGACAGTCGTATAGGTTTTAATTCCCAGTTGCCTGTAATATTCAAGTCCGGCCGTTTTGTCGCTATGCCAATGCGTTGCAAAACACATTATTACACTTTTGTTGTGCTTTAACTTAATACTGTCGAGCAATGCTTGAAATTGTGTTGTATCCCAGGGTGTGTCAAACATAACTACCCCATCGTTTGTTACAAGATACATTCCGTTTGCAGGAACCCGACTTTCTCTGTAGGTGTTATATGTTGTGTATATATAAAAGTCGCCTGTTAAAGGTGAGATTTTGAGTTTCGCTTCTGTCAATTGACCAAAAATATTGGTCATTGAAAAAATACATACTATTGTCCAAAATATTTTCCGCATAATTCCATCTATTTTTCCTCCTGAACATATTCCAAAATATCAGCAGGTTGACAATTTAATACTCTGCAAATTGCTTCAAGCGTATTAAAACGGATTGCTTTTGCTTTTCCGGTTTTTAATATCGAAAGATTTGAAAGCGTTAAATCAACTTTTTCAGATAGCTCGTTGAGTGACATTTTTCGCTTTGCCATCATTACATCTAAATTTACGATTATTGGCATATTATACAGTTAAGTCGTTTTCGTTTTGGATTTCAATTCCTTTTGCAAAAATAACCGCAATGATATAGACTATCGCAGCCATCAAAATAAAGGCCTGGCTGTCTTCCCAAAATTGGTTCAAGATGTCAGTAACAAAACCGTGATGCATCAAATTTTTAGTTAACTGTCTGGCAATGTAACTTAACAGTCCAATTGAGAGGGTATAATAACTAATTTGTGAAATTTGACTCGCAACAAAAGTGTTGAACGGTTTTGATAAATCCATTTTGTGCATTAGTCTGATAACTATGTAAAATAGGCAAGCTTTTAAAATTGAAATGGTTAGAATAAAGCTATAGATGCCGAAAAAAGCTAATTGACTATCTTTAAACATTTCAGTTAAGTCCAACTTTTGATAAAGATTTTGGACAAATTCAGGTTTATACAGACTGAAAATGAAATTTACTATTAAGCCCCCTGCTTCAATGCACAAGCCGACAAAAATGACCCAAGCCACAATATATAAGCCCCAAAATACGAAGTTGTTTCTTTTTGACATTTTTTAAAGTTTAAAATTAGACCGCAAAGATAACAAATATTTATTGAAAAACAATAAATATACATTTTTAATCAAAAAATAATTATTGAGAAGCTAAATTGAGTGAAAAGGTGCTTATCGTTGATTTGAAAGAACAAATTTCATTCTGTCAACATGATTCGAAAGTTGATTGGTTGAACTTTTTGTTTTGTTGTGTCGTCGATACCAATGCTATTTACCAATATGACCAAATCCAATATCCATCTAAAATGCAGGAACGAATTTCATTCAACCGGGTTTCTCACGATTGCTATCTAAGGCCTGGTACCAACCGTATAAACTCCTGATTATTTGCAGCTCCTTGTTTTTTATCATCTATAAAACGCAAACTGTTGTCAACCGGTTCTTCGAATTCTGATAAATAGCTTAATAAACTCATTTAAACCCAAAGGGGTAAATCCCAGAGCAAAAATAATTCCCCATGCCCTGATGTCGGGCATCTGCAAATGAAATGCCCTTTGTATTGCCGGTATTCCAACTACAAGCAATTGAAGGGCCAGACCTATCAGAATTGCTCCTACAAGGTATTTATTCGAAAATATTCCAATACTGAAAATGGATTTCCGTTCATTCCTCAAAGCAAGTGAATAAACCAATTGACAAACCACCAACACCATAAAAGCCAGAGTGCGTGCATATTCTATTGTGTTTTGTGGTACCTGACTATCAAAAGGGGAGTATCCATGTTCGTAATACCCAAAAAAGTATGCTGTGATTGTTAATGCACCGATTAAAGTTCCCCCAAGCAAAACATGCATGCCGGCACCGTTTGCAAAGAAACTCTCTTTTGCAGGTCTGGGCTTTTCTTTCATAACATCCGGGTTTCCCGGATCCATTCCCAGCGCTATGGCCGGGAGCGAATCGGTGATGAGGTTTATCCACAAGAGCTGAGTGGCAAGCAATGGGGCTTTCCAGCCAATAATCAATGCAACGAATATCGTAATCACCTCGCCCAGGTTACAAGTGATCAGAAAAATTACCGACTTTTTAATATTATTGTAAATATTTCTTCCCTGTTCAATGGCTGAAACAATGGTTGAAAAATTATCATCCGTGAGGATCATATCCGAGGCACCTTTAGCAACATCGGTACCCGTAATGCCCATCGCAACTCCAATGTCAGCAGTGTTTAACGAAGGTGCATCGTTTACCCCGTCACCGGTCATGGAAACGATGTTGCCCTGTGATTTCAGTGCCCGCACAATTTTTACTTTGTGTTCGGGCGAAACGCGTGCGAAAACATGATAATTGTAAATCTTTTCAGCGAATTCCAAATCGGTAAGCTCATCGATTTCCTGCCCGGTAATGGTTTGCTCAATTGTTTCCGTAATTCCCAACTGATGGGCAATGGCGAAGGCTGTATTCTTATGGTCGCCGGTAATCATGAGCGTTTTAACTCCTGCACTTTTTGCTTTTAGTATGGAATCTTTCACTTCTGCTCTGGGTGGGTCGATCATTCCCACCAGACCAACAAGAATCAGGTCTTTCTCCATTTCGGAAGGGTCAATTTTTACTGTTACCGGCTTAAAGGCTGCCCCAAGTGTACGCAGTGCCTGGTCCGACATAGTTATTGCTGCATCCATATATCTCTTTTTATGAGTCTCGGTTAAGGGAATCGACCTTCCTCCCTCTAAAACCTGAGTGCAGATTTTAATAAGGTTTCCGATGGCACCTTTTGTATAAACCACAAACTTCCCGTTTTCTTCAACCAGTGTTGACATTAACTTGCGATCGGAATCAAATGCTGATTCATCGAT
>CAZVKW010000201.1:0-4122 GCA_964627945.1 uncultured Lentimicrobiaceae bacterium | reverse complement strand
CGAACTTCGACCTGGTGTTTTTTCACAGAGGCAACACGCATCTCGATACAAGGGGCTGTCCTCTGATCGCTCATTATTGGATGCAAATCTGTAGTGATTTCAAAGTGCTGATGTCAGATTTTGCATATCAGCAGGTTTATCCAAAATTGGTTGAACAAATTCTCCTGGGCAACGACCGGATCGTGATCGAAAATAAAATTGTCAAACTTTAATCTCCAGGACCTATGGAACAGATATCAGCCATACAACTTATTTTCGGCTCTATTACCAGCATTTTGCTGAGTGTGGTCGCATATTTCATCAAGCAACTTCACAGTGATTTTCGCAAGATGGAACTCGACTTGTCGGAAGTGAAAACCATGACCATGCTGATCAAAACCGAATTTAAGAGCCGTTACGACTTGCTGTGCCAGCGGGTCGAATACCTTGAAAAGAGAGTAGAAATCATTGAACACATAACCTTTAAAGAACATTCTCATGAAAGCAAATGAAATGAATCTCATTGAGCGGATCCAATCCCCTACCCCGAAATTCTTCAAGAAACTTCGGAACATTGGCCTAATTCTGGGCGCTACTTCGGCAGCAATCCTGGCAGCTCCTGTTGCTTTGCCGGCTGCCATTGTCACGGTGGCCGGGTACCTGGCAGTTGCCTGCGGTGTTATCTCGGCAGTCAGTCAGACGGCCGTGGATGAAAATCCTGGAATCGAACCAGGTAAATAGATATCCACAAATCTTGATTGAGCAGTCCAGGAAACCTTGGACTGCTTTTTTTGTGCCTGTTTGGCACTGTTTTGTTACAATAGTGCAATCATATAGCCTTTATATACGGCTTATATAGGGCTTATGTATGAATCAGAAGGCAGTTTACTCGGGCAACAAATTACCAATAAATGTAGCTTCCTCGGTCATTCTCTGTGCAAAAATTCCATAGTTCGAAAAATGAAGATGCTTGAAAACGGTTTTATCATTTCTGTGAAATAGAATGCCTAATGGACCATCAGATTCTTTAGGTTGATTTGCAATCCATGGGAATGCTCCGGAAGCAAGCATCAAGCGATGTACATTATCAGAAATGAAAATGTATTTAGCCTGGCCGTCAAGTATTGCAGAGTTAAGCATTTTTAAGTGTGACAATTCAAAGTCAGATACATCAAGTTTATTCCGGCCTACTGTCGGAACATGAAGTAATTCAACAAATGATACCAGGTTAGCATGTTGCGGGCAAAATCCGATATTGGAAAAGCTTCGATGATAACGCTTTCCTGCTCCTTTATAATCTGATAATAAAAAGGGATGATGAACTCCATTTTTCTGCCAAAAAGCGACACCATCCTTGTGATATTCAAGAATCTTTGAAAATATTGGCTCTGTTGCGATATTCTCCTGGTAGTTTGCATCCAGACCAATAAATAAAAATGCAGCTTGATCAGGTGCAACTCCCTGGTATGGCTTTTTTGAGAAAATTTCGTTTAATTGAAAACTTGGATGAGGAATATACATAGTATGAAATTAGAGAAAGCGTCAACCCGGATGAAATACGGTATTTTGATCGTAAGCAAAAATATGAAGAAAAACAGATTTGACTACAAAATTAAAATGCCCGGGATTACCAGGCATTTTAATTTTTGACGGTTGGATTTTACCAGGCCATCGGGTTGCCTATTCCATTGTAAACGGCTTCATCAGCTGCAGCTGAGAGGAACTCGCGGTATTCAGATTCGCCACAAGTCAGACAATACAATTTACCATCTGAGGGCCAATAGTATGCGGATGCGCCTTTTTTGAGTTTGGCGTTACACTCGGCACAAGTTGCCTGGTACCTGACGGTGATGGGGCGGGGATCGTTAAAATACTTTTTCATGGGATTTGGGTTTAAGAGGTTAGGAATTAATTGTGTTGCTGTATCCAGGTGGATGCATAAGTGCAGAATTTCTCGGTGTTGGATTCGTCGAGGGATGCGAAGAATTTGAGGATGGCATTTGCTGATGCGTAGCTCTCAGCTGAACAGAAGCAATTGAATTTGCTGCGGAGATGGTCAGCCATGTAAGGGCTGTCCTTCCAGATCTCCTCAATGAAATTTGAGGGGATGTTGTGGATGAAAACAAAAGTCCGGTTGATTACATCTGATTGTGTCATAATATGAAGGGTTTAAGGGGTTACCGGTAGAAAGAAGGAACTGAGCGGTAATTGGCGAAGATTGCCTTTTTGGCTTCGGAAATTAGCAGGAGATTGCGGTGGTACTGCTTCTCATGCCGATCCAGAATTTTGAGGGCTTCAACTGTTTTAAGAAAATTGGCCGGGCTTGCCTGGGCTTTTTCGGATGCCTGGTTGATAACCTGGCTTAATTCATTGAGGCGGAGAAATGGGATTACAGAACCGATTAAATGTTGATGAAAGGATCTGGACTGCCACAGGCCAAAACAGATCCAGTAGAAATGGTCCTTTTCCTCCTGGGTAGAGGCGTTGAAGGTGAAACAATTTGGGCAGGGATGCTCCATTGGTTTGCCGCTATTCATGCCTTTACTGAGGATGAAGAAAGCGAATGGGGTTCGCTTCTGATCTGGGCTGTAAGTGGTGATTTTCTGCATATTAAAAGTTTTTTGGAGGTTAGTCCAGTCTTTCCTTTAGCACCCCTTCCACAATTTTTTCAGGAAAAAATAGAAAAAGGGGAAAAAGAAAAAAAGGAAACCATCAGGCAATGAAGCATGGAAGCAAAATCAAGTATGCAGGTCATTATTTTATGCATGAAAAAAGCCCTCACGGGCTTGAATTATGGTTATGCATAAAATAATGAATGCACCCGGAGGGCAGTCCTTGCAGCGCGATATTAAACTACAAATGAGAAAGCGTGATGCTGCAAGGCTGTACTTGAATTTGCTGGAATGCTACTTTATATTCGTTTCATTTTTTTCTTTTCCCTTTTTCTTTTCCGGAAAAAATCCACCTCTTTAGGCAACCATCTAAAATAATTTGAACGGAGGCAACAGATATGCAAGCTCCAGATAAAATATGGGAATGAGGCTTTAGATACGAAGGATAAATGTGGAGTTGAGGGGCAGCGTGGGGCAGTATAAATGAGACGGCAATACTTTTTAAAAATAAGTAAGACATTGCCGATGAATAAATACTGCTTGGGCAGCAGTCAGGGAATAATAAAGATGAATCCGGAATAATTGCATAACTGACCGATACCGCACGCTGTGGCTCGCGCTGTAACGATCAACCGGAGGGCGATAGCGCACACGAAATACCGCTTGTAACTCAAAATACCTGTATACATGGCTCGTCACTTGTAGAACTGACTCCTACCCTCTTGTATGGCGGCTTGTATTCTTGTGATGCTGGAAAGTGGGCGGATCTTAGCAGCTGATGAGACTATGAAAGCCGGAACCGGGTTGAAGACCGTTGCCTGGGAGCATTGATGACTTTTGGAAGCCTTTTCGAAAAGGATAAGCGCTGGCAGGGGGTCAGGTGGGTACGAACATGAGCCGACGAAGGAGGCTCTTGTGAAGCCATTCTTAAAAGCTGCCTGGCTTCTACCAGACAGGCTGCTTTATGGCGAGTACCTACCTGACCACCGTAGCAGAGGCAAGCAGAGGAAAGGCTTACGAAGGCAGCAATGCGTACGTGTGATGGAAGGCGAAACCCGGAGTAGGCTGGAGTAGGCTCATTTGCTGCTGTGTGGTTGCGAAAGTGATTGGACGAAGGCGACGGTGGATGACGACGCAGTGAAGGCATCCTTGAAGGCTGGCTGGTGAAGCACTTCTTAAAAGCTGAGCCGACGAAGGAGGCTTTGCTTTAGTGCGTGGGAATGAGTGGTCGCCGACGAAGGAGGTGTCCACGAATGACCGAACCTGCCAGCCTGAAAGGTGACGATACAAGGAGGAAGGAACAAGGAGACTGAGGACAATTGCTTGCAGCAACATAGGAAGTGGGCAGAGTGGGAAGGTAAGCAGGCTGTGGCTGCTTTGCATAGTGTGCTTATGGGCTTTCTACCAAGACCATAAGAGCACATTATGTAAATGCAAGCTTGTGGTGGTGAAGGGGGTGCATTTTTTGGCGCGCCACGGTGTAATTGCTTTTTTCTGCAATTACCGTGACAAAAAATGCACCCCTGGAGCC
>CAZVKW010000200.1:0-4176 GCA_964627945.1 uncultured Lentimicrobiaceae bacterium | reverse complement strand
ATGTTCAGCAATTCAATAAAGCGGATGTTTAAAAGGAAATCGTAACTTTGAAAATTCAATTAAACTGAGGAAAAGCATTTTCATGCCATCAGCCCGGAATCACGTGTATACAAAACATAAATATTTATGAAACAAGCATTTAATCGCATTAAAACTATCGGTAGTATTGTATTGATTCTCCTGATACTTTCATCCTGTGCCGCGAAACGTTACGAAAAACAGGCAGCGAAAAACGAACAGGCCGGTTTGTTTGAAGACGCAGCCGAACTTTATCTCAAATCTTTGGAAGCCAATCCAAAAAATATTGATGCGAAAATCGGTGCGAAAAAATCAGGGCAGATTGCTCTCGATCGCAAGCTGAGTGAGTTTTCACGGGCTTATCTCGGAGGTCAGGTGCATACGGCTGTTTTTCACTATGTTACAGCAAAAAATTATTCCGATAGATTCGCTTCAAAAGGCGTTATTTTCGATTTTCCTGAATATTATGTTGAGCAGTTCAACGAAGTAAAAAATCTGAGCATAGAAGAGAAATACGGTCAGGCAGTACAATTACTTGATAACGAGAAATTTGCAGAAAGTGAAACCCTGTTGAAAGATATTATCAGTCTGGAAAGCGATTACAAAGACGTGAAAGATCTCTATCGTACTGCACATTACGAACCGCTGTACCGTCAGGGAAAGAAACAGTTTGAAACGCGCATGTTCCGAAAAGCATATTATACATTCGCAACCATCGAGAATGAAACATCGGGTTATAAAGAAGCGCAACAATACAAATCTGATGCACTTGAAGCAGCAACTTTTGTGGTTCAGGTCGATAATTTCGACTTCCGCACCGATCCGCGTCTGGCATCCAGATTGCGCAGCACTGTGATGGGCCGGCTTACGGCTTCTGAAAATCCGTTTCTGAAAATTATTGATCCCACCACGGATAAAAGCATGTCGATGCAGAAAAAGTTTGAATCTCATGCCACCTTACATGGACGCGTTATTCAGGCAGGTGTTGTTCCGGGAAAGTTTTCAGCGCTTGACAAAAAGGGTTATCTGAAAAGGACCTATGAAGAAACCGATAAAGCCACCGGACAGAAGACAACTAAAGTCGTATATGATAAAGTCATGTACAAGGAATTCAGTCAGGAAAACAGCGCCAATATTGTTTTTACCTATCAGCTGGTTACAACTACAAGCGGAGAAGTGCTTTTGTCGGATGAAATCAGTCTGAACAGCAATGATGAGATGCATTATGCTACTTTCGAAGGGGATTCGAAAAATCTTTATCCCGGTTTTTGGAAAACAAAAACCGATTCGAAAGAAGATGTGGTTAATACATCTTATGGTGATTTTTCAGAACTTCAAAAGCTCTTCAGCGGCAAAAAGACCATTAAATCAACTGATCAGCTGATGACCGAAATACTGGAGCAAATTGCCCTGAAAAGCAGTGGCGCGGTGATCCGTTACAATCCCGAAGATAAATAATCGCCCATGAAATCATTTATGAATTCTTCATCCGCAATCAAGGTATTTGGTATTTCGTTGATATACTTATTGTTAAGTTGTTCAAGCACGAAAAATCTACCTCCTAAACCTGCCTGGCTTCTGAGCAGACCGATGACTCCCGGTTATTTTATCGGAATCGGTTCAGCTCCCATCGGCCTGAAACCGGATGAATACCGGCAGTCGGCCAAACGGAGTGCATTAAACGATCTGGCCGGAGAAATCAGTATGGGCATTTCGAACACTTCCTTTTTGCATACACTCGAAGTGAATAATAAATCGAACGAAACCTACGATTCACGCACCCAAACCACCATTACCGAGGATTTGGAAGGTTATACGCAGGAAGCTGAATTTCAGGATAAAAACACCTATTGGGTATATTACAGCCTCTCGAAAAGTACCTATGATCAACTGAAACAGCAGAAAATTCAGAAATCGCTCGACAATGCGCTTGCAAAATTCACGACTGCACGACAGATGAAATCTCAGGGAGATCTTTATCACGCTATTTTGATGCTTGTGAAGGCGACCGATGATATCAAGCCTTATCTTTCTGAACCACTTCAGACAAGCTTTGAAGGCCGTGAGATTTATTTCGGAAACGAACTCTTCAACGAAATTCTTTCCTGTCTCAGTGATCTGAAAATCAATGCAGTGCAACAGGAAATAAAAGTAAAGCGCGGACAGGCTATTCAGGGCAGATCGCTGTCGTTTCAGTTGTCATCACGCAACGGGAAACTGCTCGAAGGTTTTCCGGTTGTCGGGGAATTCAGCAGTGGTGGATTGATTGTAGATAAATCCCGCACGCAGGCCGATGGAATGGCAACATTCAATATCCCGAAGGTAAAATCGATCAAGCTTGTTGAAACATTTACTGCAAAACCTGATATCAACGCGCTTTTGCAGGAAGCGACAACGGATTTTTCCATTCGGAAACTACTTAAAAATTTCACAACCGAGAAAGCATCGGTTCAGATTCTGGTTCAGGCACCGGTTTTTTATATTGAAACCAACTCAGTCGGAGCCGAAAACGAATTGATGCTGCAGCAATGCCGCGAAACGCTGCGAGCTTCGGCTGTGGATCTTACTGAAGTATCGGCAGCTGCTGATTTTAAGCTTGTTATTCAGACTGTAATACGCAATGCCAATGCAGCCGGAACAACGCTTGAAGTGCAGGCAAATGTGTTTAACCGCGACGGAAAAAATGTGTACCAGCGTAGTACCGGAAAAATAGAATCGAATCTTCCGAATCCGCAAAAAGCTTACGATGAGATTCTGGGCAAAGGGAAAGACTATTTGAAAAACCGTGTTATTCCGGATATTCTTGGCCAACTGTTCTGAGTTTTCTTACAGCTATAAAATATAATACGGGACAGTTTTGAAAGATGTTTTGAACCGGGGCGTTTCAATTTCTGTATTTTTGCGACCGGAAAAAGGAAAAAATCTCTAATACAACGTAAGATGAAATATTTTGTAAGCAAGACCATTGAAGGCAATTTCGAACAAGTGATCGAGCACGTAACCAATGAGTTGAAGTTTATCGGCTTTGGTGTTTTGACCATTATCGACGTAAAAAAAACGCTGAAAATGAAGATCAACGACGATTTCAAGCCATATACCATTCTGGGTGCCTGTAATCCGCATTTTGCCTCAAAAGCGCTGCGTCTCGAAGACAAACTGGGTGTTTTGCTGCCGTGTAATGTGGTGATTATCGAGCAGGCTCCGAATGTGATTGAAGTAGCTGCCATGGATGCTCTTACGATGGTAGGTGGTCTCGGGAACGAAAAACTCACCGAACTCGCCAAGGAAGTTAGTTGCAAAATGGAAAAGATGATCAATGAACTCTCTTTATAAATAATATTCAGAGAGGAATCCTCATTCGTGTCACGCCGCAGATATTCAATCAAAAAGATAATCAGGTTTTTCCTGCCACTCATCCTGTTTGTGGTCGGGATTACCTTTGCCATCAATCGTTTTGCCTGTGAGGGCGAAGGGTTTAAACACGAGGAATCTGCTGAACTCGGTTTCAGGGTGATGCCCGCCGACAGTATTTATAAAAATCTGGAAAAGAAGAAATTACAACGCTATCAAAAGAAACTCGATAGTCTTTTTACCAAACTATACACCAACAACGGATTCAATGGAACTGTGCTTTTTGCCGAAAAAGGCCGGATTGTATTTCAAAAGGCATACGGCTGGGCGGATGTTCGCCACAAAAAAGGCGTTCTGAACCTCGACAGCCAGTTTGAACTTGCTTCCGTATCAAAGATGTTTACCGCAACAGCGATCATGATTTTGCACGAGAAAGGGAAGCTGAATTACGACGATGATTTACGGAAGTTCATTCCTGAATGGCCTTATGAAGGCGTAACAATACGTAACTTATTGAATCACAGGTCGGGAATGCCACGCTACGAAACACTTGCCGACGAGAAATGGCCAGATCAAAATGTTCCGCTTTTTAACGATGATATGATCCGGCTCTTTGTGGTGCATCGTCCGGAGCCCTATTTTAAGCCCGATGGCGGATTTCATTACTGCAACACCAACTTTGCGCTGCTGGGTTCGGTTGTTGAACGTGTGAGCGGAAAACATTTTGAAGATTTCATGCAGGAACGTATCTTCAAGCCCGCAGGGATGAAACATTCGTTTATTTACAGTCTGCGCGGAAAGAAGCAG
>CAZVKW010000199.1:0-4182 GCA_964627945.1 uncultured Lentimicrobiaceae bacterium | reverse complement strand
ACACCGCCACGCCAGGCTGACTGCAAGGCTGATTTCAGTCCTTCGTGCTGCTCATCCATCCGGTAACAGGGTTCTGTTTCGCCTGTGATTTCAAGGATAAGATCACCTATCCTGAGTTGTTTTCCGCTTGAATTCTCCAGTTCGATACCCGAAATCAGCAGATTCGCCCGACGAATTGTCCATGGTAAAGCTGATTCCAGCTCTGCACAAGCAGCGTCAAAAGCTTCTTTCGAAAGAACCGTCACCTGCCGTTTACCGGGAAGTCCGCGATAATCGGGAGAAACACCGGTTTCGGTGCCCACCATCGCCGAAGAAATGGTGTGCATCGATCCGTATTTCTCTGTTTTATAAGCTATTCCAATTAATTGTCCCACAACTTATATTTTTCCACCGAGACGTTTTTTCAACTCGGCTGTCTGCGATTCAAATCCTTTTTTGCCAAGCAGGGCAAACATATTCTTTTTGTAGGCTTCCACACCCGGCTGATCGAAAGGATTCACACCCAAAGTGTAACCACTTAATGCACAGGCCATTTCGAAGAAATAAACCAACTGACCAATAATATCTTCACTGATTTCGGGAATCTGGATTCGTATATTCGGCACACCGCCATCCACATGGGCAAGCGTGGTACCGTATTCAGCCATCAGATTGACTTCCGACAGGCGTTTCCCGGCGATATAATTCAACTGATCCAAATCAGTATCGGCATTCGGAACGCGGATTTCCTGATTTGGTTTGCCTACAGAAATAACCGTTTCGAAGATATTCCGGAGTCCTTCCTGAATATATTGTCCCATTGAATGCAGATCGGTTGTAAATCCAACACCAGCCGGGAAAGTTCCTTTATTTTCTTTTCCTTCACTTTCACCAAAGAGTTGCTTCCACCATTCGGTAAAGAAGAAAAGACGAGGTTCATAATTCACCATAATTTCGGTAGTTATGCCAAGTGCATAAAGCGCCTGACGGGCAGCTGCATACTGTGCGATCGGGTTGCTGTGCATATTGTTTACCGATCGGCTGAAGGCTTCCACCTTACGGGCACCGGCAACCAGGGCTTTGATGTCAAAACCGGCAACAGCGATCGGCAAAAGGCCAACCGGAGTAAGCACCGAATAACGGCCTCCCACATCGTCGGGAACCACATACGAAACATAGCCTTCGCTATCAGCAAGCTGTTTTAAAGCACCACGACTCTGATCTGTGATGGCAACAATACGTTTGCGGGCTTCTGTCAAACCATATTTCTTCTCAATGTGTGATTTCAACACCCTGAAAGCAACAGCCGGTTCGGTGGTTGTACCTGATTTTGAGATCACGGCCAGTGAATACTCCTTTTTATCAAGAATCCCAAGCAGATCAGAAAGATAATCTTCGCTGATGTTTTGTCCGGCATAAATGATATGCGGGGCCTTCGGTTTATCCTGCAACATTGCAAAGTGATGTGACAAAGCATCAATCACGGCGCGAGCTCCCAAATAAGAACCTCCGATGCCTATTACGACGAAAATCTCTGATTTGGCACGCAGTTCGGCTGCATGGGCTGTTAACTGATCGAGGAAAGCATCGCTTGTTCCTGAAGGAAGATCAACCCAGCCCAGAAAATCGCTTCCGGCGCCGGTTTTATTGTAAATTTTGCGGTAAGCACTGATAATCTGCTGGTCAAATCCAAACAGGCTTTCTTTTGAAACTGTGCCGTAGAGGTGATCAAGTTCGAGTTTTAGTTGTATCATTTTATTGAAAATTAATCTTTTAAACAGGTGACAAAGGTATGGAAAAATCGAGAAATCAAGGAATTGGATTGTTTTATACTCAATCAGCCATAATTCATTGTGAATCAAAAAAAAAGAGGCGGACTAACCAGGAACCGCCTCTCTTGAACCAAAAAAACCAAAATTTATGAAAACCTTCTAACGCACAATGAAATCACATAAAAGTTGGTATATTCACATTATTGAGTTAAAAGAACTGTGGCAAAGATAAATCAGCAAAAACGAATGGGGTGTTAACGAAGTATAAGAGTTGTTAAGATATGTTAATTATCTGTAAACCACGTATATAATAGATATTTTTGTGTCATGAACAGAAGGTTGATTATAACCATTATCGTTGTGATGTCCATCGCCCTGCTGGGCCTGATGGGTATTCAGGTATATTGGATCGGAGATGCGATTAAGGTGAAGGAGGCTACTTTTGTTCGCGATGTGCATAAAGCCATGAGCGAAGTGGTTCTTGTACTCGAAAAAGATGAGATGAAACGCCAGTATGAACAACGTCTGAAATTGGCAACCGCACGAAACAACCTTATCACCGCATGGGATTCGGTGAATCTTTCCATGGCACAACAACTTCAAAAGCCCATGTCACGTGAGCAATACCAGGATTTTGTTACCCGATCAACTTCGGCTCAGGAAATGATTCAGGAAATGATTTTCGGCTATAAGAATGGAAATGAAGAAGCTCCTGATTTGCAGCCCACAAGAATCGACTCGCTCCTCAAATCCAATTTACGTAAATACGGAATACAAACCACATACGAATTCGGCATCTTCAGTCCGACGAAAAACGCTATGGTGATTCAAAAAACCGGACGCTACCCTCAACAATTACTCACCCAAAGCTTTGCATTTGAGCTATATCCATCCATCACCACGCTTCGCTATGCCGATGAGCTGCTCGTCTATTTTCCATTCGAGAAACAATTTCTGGTCGGACAGCTATGGGAGTTGCTTACCATTTCAGGCTTTCTGGTCCTCATCATCGTATTGAGTTTTTCGTCGACGATCTTCACAATTATCCGGCAGAAAAAACTTTCGGAGATGAAAAACGACTTTGTCAACAATATGACGCATGAGTTTAAAACACCCATCTCGACAATCGGACTGGCTTGTGAAGCGCTTCGTGACAAGGATATTCAAAAATCAGACGGACTCTATTCAACCTACATCAGCATGATTGACGAGGAAAACAAACGCCTCGGAACCATGGCCGAACAGATTCTGCAATCGGCAGTAATTGAAAAGGGCCAGTTGACATTGAAGCTCGAAACAATTGATATTCATGACATTATAGAAGAAAGTGTTGCAACAAAAAGCCTGCAGGCAAACAAAAAGAATGGAAAAATCATCACCAATCTGAATGCCATTGATCATCGTTTTATGGGCGACCGCATCCATTTAACCAATGTCGTGCTCAATCTACTCGATAACGCCATCAAATACAGCGAAGATGATCTGCTCATCGAAGTTAGCAGCCGGAATATCCCAAATGCATTTGAACTTAGCGTGAAAGACAACGGAATCGGCATCAGCAGTGCAAATCAAAAACGTATCTTTGAGAAACTATACCGCGTTCCAACTGGAAATATTCACAATGTGAAAGGTTTCGGACTCGGTCTGAATTATGTTAAAGCCATTGTTGAACAGCACAGTGGCACCATCCACCTCGAAAGTGAACTAAAAAAAGGAACAACATTTTACATCCGTTTGCCTCTGAACGGAAAACAAGAAAAACAATAAAAATGGAACATCAACTTAAAGTTTTACTTGCCGAAGACGATAAAAATCTTGGCACCATCCTCAAAGCCTATCTCGAAGCCAAAGGTTTCCCGACAGAATTGTGTGTAAACGGACAGGAAGCGCTCGATAAATTCAAGCGCGAAGATTTCAATTTCTGCATCCTCGACGTGATGATGCCTGTTATGGATGGCTTCGCATTGGCCAAAGAAATCCGCAAACTCGATAAAAAAGTGCCGATGCTTTTCCTCACGGCCAAATCGATGCAGGAAGACAAGCTTAAGGGTTTTGAACTGGGTGCGGATGACTATATCGGCAAACCATTCAGCATGGAAGAACTGTTAATGCGCATGAAAGCCATCATCCGGCGCTCGGCTGAAGATACAGTAAGACCAACGGTTTTCCAGATCGGACAATATTCATTCGACTACAACCGTCAGATTCTGACAAGCCCAACCGAGGAAAACAAACTTACATCCAAAGAGGCTGAGCTTTTGCGTTTGTTGTGCGAAAACATGAACCGCGTGCTTGATCGTTCGGTGGCCTTGAACAAAATCTGGTTTGACGACAGCTATTTCAACGCCCGTTCGATGGATGTTTACATCACCAAACTGCGTAAATACTTCAAAAACGATTCACGCATCGATCTGATGAATGTGCACGGAAT
>CAZVKW010000198.1:0-4223 GCA_964627945.1 uncultured Lentimicrobiaceae bacterium | reverse complement strand
AGTAAAATCTCCATCATCAAAAGATTCGTTCAGTTGCCCGAGGGCCATGAGAGGAAGGAGAAGAAGAGCGAGCAGTTGTTTTTTCATTTTTACTATTTTTGCAGACAAGGAATACCAAGTAAAAATAATAATAATCTCAATTGATCCATGATTTTAGCAGTTGTAGGGGCCACCGGACTGGTTGGCCAGATGATGCTTCGGGTGCTTGAAGAGCAACAAATTCAGCTTGATAAACTGATTCCTGCTGCATCTGCAAGATCTGTCGGGAAAACGGTGACTTTTCGTGGTGAACAGATTCCGGTTGTTTCGGTTGAAGAAGCAATCGCACTTAAGCCGCATATTGCCTTGTTTTCAGCGGGTGGAAAAACTTCGCTTCAGTACGCACCGCTGTTTGCCGCAAACGGAACCTATGTGATAGACAATAGCTCGGCCTGGCGGAGAGACCCTAATGTGCCACTCGTGGTTCCTGAAATCAATCTGCATGCAATCGCAAAACATCATCATATTATCGCAAACCCGAATTGTTCAACCATCCAGATGGTGGTGGCAATCAATCCTTTGTATCAAAAATATGGCATCAAAAGGCTGGTTATTTCAACCTACCAGTCGGTGAGCGGAACCGGTGTAAAAGGAATAAGTCAGCTTGAAAACGAGATGGCCGGACGTCCGGTAACGGATCCGGCTTATCCACATCCGATTGCCATGAACGTGATTCCTCATGGAGGCGATTTCGAAGAAACGGGTTACACCAGCGAAGAAGTCAAACTCGAATTTGAAACCCGGAAAATCATGGAAGCTCCTGAAATAGCCATCACATCAACGGTTGTGCGTGTTCCGGTGAAAGGCGGCCATTCAATCGCGGTCAATATTGAATTTGAGAAAGCCTTTGAACTTCAGGATGTTTTTGAACTTCTGAACCATTGCAAAGGAATTGTTGTTGTCGACGATCTGGTCCGGAATAGTTATCCGATGCCTTTGTATGCTGAAAATCACGATGAGGTGTTTGTTGGGCGCATACGACGCGATTTTTCCGTAAAAAACGGCCTCAATCTCTGGGTTGTTGCCGATAATTTACGCAAGGGAGCAGCTACCAATGCTGTTCAGATTGCCGATTTTCTTATCAAAAGTCAAATGATATCATAAGAAGTGAAAATATACAACGATATACTTGAATTTCAGCCTGTTAATAAACCAATAGTAACCATCGGAACCTTCGATGGTATTCATTTGGGTCATCAGGCCATCCTCGAAAAAATGGTGGTGGAAGCCGCGCAGATCGGCGGTGAAACGGTTGTGATTACCTTTCATCCGCATCCGAGACTGGTATTGCACAAGGATAGTTCTGCTTTGAAACTGATTTCGAATCAGGAGAAGAAAACGGAGCGTTTTCGTGAAATCGGAATCAATCATCTGATAATCATTCATTTCACCCGCGATTTCTCGCGCATTGATTCGGAGCAATTTATCCGTGATTATATTGTGAAGATCATCAAACCATACAAACTCATTGTTGGCTACGATCATCATTTTGGGAATGACCGGAAGGGTAATTTCAAATTGTTATACGACCTTGGTCAAGAGTTTCATTTTGAGGTTGAAAAAGTTCCTTTGCAGGACGTGGAAGATATAGCTGTCAGTTCGACCAAAATCAGAGCTGCACTTGAGTCGGGTGATGTGAAAAAAGCCAATAAATTGCTTGGCTATGATTATACCATCTGTGGAATAGTGGTTCATGGAAACGAGCTGGGAAGAAAAATAGGTTTTCCAACCGCAAACATCTCAACGCCAATTGAATACAAACTTATTTCGGTGAGCGGTGTTTTCGCCTGTCGTGTAGAGTGGAACGGACAATGGTTCGATGGAATGGGCAACATTGGTTATCGTCCCACAATCGCCGATGGGCAATTGACAATTGAAGTTCATATTTTCGACTTCGACCAGATGATTTACGACGAGCAGATCTGCATCAGTTTCATCGATCGCATCCGTGATGAGAAAAAGTTTGAAAATCTTGAAGCACTTAAACATCAACTCATGTCAGACAAAGAGCAAGTTAGACAGATTCTGGCCGATTACCGCTCACAATCAACCGCTTTCTGAGTCAAAAGTCAGGTTTGATGCCTGATAATGGAAAAACAATACATTTGTAATCATTGAAATTTTAAACCAATAAATATGAAAAAAGGACTTTTGTGGCTGTTGCTTTGCGCGGCCTTTCTTTTTCCGGTAAGGCAATATGCCTGCACCAATTATCTGATCACCAAAGGCGCTTCGGTGGATGGGTCGGTAATGATTTCCTATGCAGCTGATTCACATGTGTTGTATGGAGAGTTATATCACTGGGCAGCAGCTGAATATCCCGAAGGAACCATGATGGATGTAACAGAGTGGGATACAGGAAAATACCTTGGTAAAATCAAACAGGCAAGCCAGACCTACAATGTTGTTGGTAATATGAACGAGTTTCAGGTAGCCATTGGTGAAACAACATATACAGGTCGTGAGGAACTGGCTGATAGCACTGCTATTATAGATTATGGCAGCCTGATTTATATCACCCTTCAACGTGCAAAGTCAGCCCGCGAAGCCATCAAAATTATGTCGGATCTAGTCACAGAATATGGTTATTACAGCACTGGCGAATCACTCAGCATTTCAGATGAAAATGAAGTCTGGATCATGGAAATCATCGGTAAAGGCACCAATATGGTCACCGATAAAAAAACCAAAATTAGTGTGAATGCCAACAAAGGCGCCGTTTGGGTAGCCATGCGCGTTCCTGACGGATATGTTTGCGGTCACGCCAATCAGGCCCGAATCACCACTTTCCCGAAAGAAGTGAAAAAATCATCGGTTTCGATATCTTCAAAAAGTCTGGACAGGATTTTCGATCCGGCTGTTGAAGTTGTCTATGCTTATGACGTGGTTTCTTTTGCCAAATCAAAAGGCTGGTTCACAGGTGATGAAAAGAATTTCAGTTTCTCTGATACTTATGCACCTGTTACATTCAGCGCAGCCCGTTTCAGTGAAATCAGGGTATGGAGTATGTTCAACAAAGTTGCTCCAGGCATGGATCAGTACTGGGATTATGTTAAAGGAAACATCAAAAACGATCCTCAGTTTGCCGATGGAACCCCGAATCCAGATCATTATGCCACCAACCGCATGCCTTTGTGGGTGAAACCTGTTAAGAAAGTTTCGGTTCATGATATGATGATGTTTATGCGCGACCATCTGGAAAACACCGAGTTGGATATGTCGAAAGATTTCGGTGCCGGTCCGTTCAATATGCCTTACCGCTGGCGTCCGCTCACCTGGAAAGTTGACGGAGTTACCTATGTAAACGAACGCGCTACTGCCACACAGCAAACCGGTTTTTCGTTTGTTACACAATCCCGCTCCTGGCTTCCAAAAGAAATTGGCGGAATTATCTGGTGGGGTGTCGACGATGCCAGCACTTCCGTTTATATGCCAATGTATTCCAGTATTACGAAGGTTCCGATCAACTTTGAACGTGGAAATGGCTCTATGATGGAATGGTCGAAAACCAGTGGTTTCTGGATTACAAATATGATTTCAAATCTTACCTATACCCGTTACAGCCTCATCCAGCCTGATGTTGAGAAGGTACGTGACGGACTGGAAGCTGGTTTCATCAGCCAGATTGCCGGAGTGGATGCCGACGCCACAAAACTTTATGAAATGGATAAAGCCAAGGCCATTGATTATCTGACCCGTTTCAGCACACAGGCCGGCGCATATACTTTCAATACCTATGAAACTACTTATCAGCAGTTGTTTATGAAGTTTATGGACGGTAATGTGAAAACCAAAATCGAAGGGCAGCAGAATCCGAAAGTTGTACAACCTGGTTATGGCGAAGATTATCAGCGAAGAATTGTGGAAGACACTGGCGACAAGCTGAAATTCCATGGGAATGATAGTCACTAAAATAGAGAAAGGAAGCCAAGAGCTTCCTTTTTTTTATTGCAAAACACGAAGTAGATTCGCTTACATCCGATGAACACCTTGGTTCGTTCGTCTGACGATCGTTTTGCAAAAACGAAAAAATCATTATCTTTGCGGCTTGTTATCGGGGCGTAGTGCAGTTGGCTAGCATTCTTGCATGGGGTGCAAGCGGTCGCCCGTTCGAGTCGGGCCGCTCCGACAAATGAAAAACAGGCATTTACAAATTTTGTAGATGCCTGTTTCTTTTTTTGGTT
>CAZVKW010000197.1:0-4239 GCA_964627945.1 uncultured Lentimicrobiaceae bacterium | reverse complement strand
TTAATAATTCCGATATACAAAATTTCAATCAATTGAATCCTTCTGATTTATAACGAAACGGCAGTGGTGTTAAACCACTGCTTGATGGCAAGCCACAAGGTAATAGAAAGAGAGGTTCCCATAGTTTCAATCACCTTATTAATCACATATACAACGCGATCAAACTGTAGTTCATCATTTAAACTTGAAAGCTAAAAATCAGTTTTCTTATCTGACATTCTTTTAATTATCAACTCATTATAAAACATACGATGGTCAAAAATAGAGGCCTGATTACTTCTGAGTTGCGGTAAACAAAGCTCATAAGTTGCTTTATTCAGGCAAACCCGGATTAATTCATGCAGGATTCTGTGCGGATCTGACAAGTGTTCAAAACGGTGGGAAGATTAGACTTTTTCTACTATATCTTCAGGGAAAATTTATTATCTGGCTCGAAATCAACTAAATAATCAACGACAGGCATTATATGCTAATCAATTCCGATATATCCTCTTCTTTTATTTTGTCAGCAACCAAAATCAATACAAATATGCTGTTTGAATGTGCCTAGTATGTTTATATCCATCTTTTTGAATGTCAATATGCCACCCAAGAGCAATTAGGGCTTTTTTGCAATATTTTTCAGGAGCAAATTGTTATGTAATTTGCCTGATAACTTGTACCCCAGCGAAAGAATGTTTTCCTGAAACCAGTTTGTATATAAAATACCATTATTATCTTCAATTATTATGTCAGGTTTGTTTCGTATAATTGTTTGCAAAGCCCCCGATAAGACTTGTTTTTCATAACCTTCTACATCAAGCTGGATTATGGCTATTTTTCGTTGAGGCGGTATAGCTTGGTCGATAGAAACAATTTCTACTTCAATCGATTGAGAGGATTCGTCAGTGTGAATAATCTTACTGGCTCCGCCGAGACTTTTCCCTTTCAAAGTTTGAATTAGCAATTGTGCTGATGCGTTTATTTCTCCCAATCCTACGTTTTGAAGATCAACATTTTGCAGATTATTAAGAAGAATGGTTTTTGTTGCACAGAAAAAGTTTACGTAGTTGGGTTCAAAGGCCCAAAGCTTTGAACCAAATCCTAAAGCCGTTGAAATACCTGGCAAAAAATCGCCAAAAAATGTACCAGCATGCACCACATCTCCATCCCCGCAATGTCTTCTAATATAATCGATTGTGTTGGGTTCGTGTATTTCTCCATTTAAGATTCGCTGTGAAACAGGTCTGTGTTTTGATTTAACTGGAACACAGTATTGGCCATACTGGTTTGTAGCTACTAACCACTCAATATCTAGTAGTTTAGCTGCTAATTCTCCAATATCTTCTTTTGTGTAGAATTTTAGCCAAGACCCATTTGAATCCAATATTTTAGCTACAATTTTAGGTAGGTTATTATTAACGTATACCGGATTTGTGTTTTTAGAATATAAGTTTTCATTCAAAGCTAAAGCTTGTGGAACAATACTGGCAAGACACTTCCCGTTCGTTGATATAATATCTTCATATCGAATAATGTTCGTTGATGGCAATAAGCTGATGTAATTTTCGAAAAACCAGTTTATAATATAAATCTGTCTATCGATTATATCCTTGAAAATTAGTAGCCTTTTAGAAAAATTTTTGTCCAGCGCTTCGGCAATGGGCAGGCGGCCTTTATTCACAGCCATATCAACAGTTTGCCAGGAAGCTATTATCGCTAATGGATTTCTGATGATTGCAAAACAGTTGAACCTTGGGTACAGTTGATCAAGTAAGGCTGTAAATGCAGCGTTGTGCTTGATCACTAAAAAAAAACTGTTTGAAAGTGGCTTATCAAAGCGAACAAGTCCGTTTTCTTCCTTTGTTATACGTAATCGATTAAAAGAAGGCTCATCTGGAAAATAATTATCTGTTGTTGAGTCTTTTATATAGCGCGTTTTGGTCTTATGAAAATGAAGTAGCTCAAACCGTGTTTTTGAAATGAATTCTTGAACATATACATTTATCCCCAAAGTATCCAAGTTGGCAAACTTCATTACTTTCATGGGCTCCTGCAGAGCAACAACATTATTGAGAGACGATAGGAGGCGGCATACCAGAGTTGTACCTGACCGATGTAGTCCCGTTATCAGAATATTGAAATTATTTTCGGCGGTTAGTTCCATAAGGAATCAAGTTGTTGTAAAATAGAATGATAAGCAGTTTGTTCTTGCTCAAGGCTGTGGTTAATTGCCGTCTTATTCGCATTCTCTTTGATTTTGTTAAATTCGAAATCATTCATTTTCAATGTATCAACAATTGTTTCAAAGATTTTATCAACAGAATAAACTGGCATTCTGCAATTATGTAGATCAAAGCAAAATGATCTATTTCCTATGCAATCAGGGCAAATCACAAAAGCACCAACGGCCATGCCCTCAATTGCTGGAAGGTAAAAACCTTCGGTGGTAGTTGGCAGAAATACTACTATTTTGCTGTTGGCCATAAAGCGCAGAAAATCTGTTCGAGGTATAAGCACCGTGAGAGATTGAATGGAGATAGGCAAATCGCCGAGCCTAATTCTCAAGGCATTAGCCATTATGGGATCTTTTAGCCCGGCAATCAACAAATCCACATCCTTGGTGGCAAATTGGCCAATTTTTTTAATGAAGGAATAATCAATTCCATTCGGGATGATGAATACCGGCCCATTTACCTTGCCGGTAGCCAAAATTGAATTGGCAACTTCCGGACTGACACATATGCGAATGGCATGATTAGATAAACAATCATACAACGGTGTTTCAGGCAGTGCATGTCTAACAGATTGGATAAGATTTATGACCGGCTTTGACCAGTTCTTGCGGTTCGGCTCAGGAAGTGAATACCAATCCATCCCTGCCAGAAAAAGGACATCGGCATCATAAGGGTTCCACTTTTGTAGCAGATTCTGATTTAGATTGGTCCACAGCGTGTTATTTAAGTCTTCCTCACATTTTGCAAGATACAAGTACGGCATAAATCCCGGTTTTTTTTGGGTATGGTTAAAATAATCCCAAACTTTCAGGTGACCGCCCGTAAAGCGATTGTATTTTCTATAAAAATATACCGTGCGAATCATGCATATTTTTTATTTAGCTCCCCGCAAATTTGAACCAGTATCATTTAAAATTATTTAATTCATTTAATTTCATGCAGAAACGACCCTCATGCAAAACAATGCTTTTTGCAGCTTCCTCTTAACCGATAAGCGTAAAATTGACAAATCAGACCAACTGTAAGAATTCATCGTATTTTGTTTTGATATCTAAAATTGAGTAAAAACCACTAAATGGCCCTGAATTTTGAATCAATTTATCATACATATGTTTTAGCATAAGCTTATCTATCTTAAAATTATTATTTATATTATGAAGTGAGTTCGGATGAATATTTGCAAACGGAATAATTCTGTTAAGATAACTGCCACCTGAAGATATTACATCTTCATATTTTATAATATTTTGCCCTGACAGATATTTGTTCATTTTAATAAAAAACCAGTTTATTAAGTAAATTTGTCGATCAAGGGAATCTTCTAATTGTGACAATTTGTTATTTAAAATATTATCAAGCAATTCAGCAACTGGTGAATGACCATGGTGGGCAGGCATATTTACTGTGCTCCAGGATGCAAGCACAGAGAGCGGATTCCGAACAATCCCGAAACATCGATAATGTAATGATAAATAATCGAGTTGAGCAACAAATCCGGCATTATGCTTTATTACCAATGTAAAATCATGTGACAACTCTTTTGTGATCTGTATCACCCCAAGTTTCATTTTCGAGTTCCGTAATTCTATTGTATTTTCGTTTACTTCACATGGGTTATCAGGAATATTCCCGTTTTTTTGTTTGGAGATGGCGATGCCATTATTAATAATGGATAATCTCGTATTATTCAGGAACGCATCAATATGTTGAAGTCTTTGATTTATGTTGAGATCTTTAAATCCCGCAAATTTCATGGGCTCAGATAAAGCAACACAATTTGGCATTTGATTAATCAGGTTGCAAGAAAGCGTTGTGCCCGACCTCGGAATCCCCATTATTAGTATTTCGTTTTCATTTTTCATAACAGATCACTACTGTCTCGTTAAAAGAAACTGATTGACAGTTGTTTATAATTTTGTTCATTCATATTTTTGTAATCATAATTCGTAAGTAGTTCTCTTACAGGTGTTTTGTCCAGTAGAGATATTCCTATAATTTGTAGGATTTCGTAGGTTGACCTATC
>CAZVKW010000196.1:0-4250 GCA_964627945.1 uncultured Lentimicrobiaceae bacterium | reverse complement strand
TATAATCCACAAAAAAAAGCGACTAAAAGTCGCTGGATTTCTGCGGAGAAAGAGGCTCTAACCATTTCCCTCTAAAACACTCTTTTTCACGTATTTATGAATCAGTTTGTTTTCATGTCCACCGCCTAATCCACCGCCTAGTCCACCGGGTCTTAGTTTTGCTTCTCTTTGTTAAAGAACGTTCTTATTCGGCAAAGGTACGGATTTACTGTACTTTCAGAGCATTTTGATGCAAATAAATTATAAATTTTTGTTGCAAATAAGTCCACCTGAACTTTGTTTTTCTCAACTTATCGCATATTTTTACATGGTCTTTTTTGCGCATTTTAGCACTACTTTCTTTTTTGTATAACTGTTTCTGATATTGCTATATGGGTGAAAAATAATATACCTAAAATAACCATTTATTTTTATTAAACCCTGCTAAAATATGTAAATCAAAATGGAATCCGATGATTTTAAACTCGTTATCATACAGTTTAGCGAACACCCTTTTATTTTGATTCCCCTCGAGAATGAATTTGATATTCTCCTTAACAAACCTTTCTCAATGGAAAAGTACTGCAATGCACTTTTTCGCAAAATAATAAACATTGGATTATCAGAATCAGCCCCTTTTCTCGATTATCAATGTGCCAAAATGAATAATCCTGTCCTTTGGCTCAACTCTCTGGAGAAGCTTATCAAAGTGAATATTGATTGCTTCAACTCACTTATCCTACAGCATCGTCATATCAAATTAATCTCCCAGATTGATATCAAACGTCATGCTTTAGACATGCCTGTTTCCATGAACAGCAGCATTATCCAAAAGAAAATTAATGGCTTCAACGAAGAGAAGGAATACTCATTTTCTTCTGTTAAAGAGCAATTATCGAATTACGACACCTTTGAGGAAAAGCTTTCTTTGCTCCATGATAATATTTATGATTACAAACAAAACCCTCCTGAATACGTGAGTATGAAAGCACAACCTTTCATCATGCAGTGAGAACTTGAGATCGAGCGTCTTAAACACAAGGAGGAGCTAATGCAAAAGGCAAATGCCAGGAAGAACAGTATGAGCAATAAACAAAAACTTCCTTACAATGGCGATCTGAAAGTGCTGTGCGATGTCTACTTCAAACTGATCCATAAAAAGGCAAGAAACGGCAAGCCTATACTGCCCTGGACCATCGCTCAGGCCACCGAGCACATCTGTAATTCCTTCTGCGATGAGAATGGAGCTGCACTCAGTGCATCAACGGTTCGTACTTACCTCAGCCCTTCTAAAATAGAAAGTCGCCCGAAGGCCGGGTATGAGATCTCTATTGATTAAATCATCAAAACCCTTGAGTTTGGATTAAATCATTTTGAATCTCTATGAGGATTAAAAATAATTTTCTCGATAAGATATATTCTCATGAATTTTTGTATAAATTTGCATTGCTTTTCTCTTCCATATATGGGGCAATTATTACCCCACATTAATAAGTAAATAACAATGCCAAGAGCCTACAAAACAGTAAATATCTCAGAAGATCAGCAACGATTTATCCGTCTGCTCGATGATTTCGAAATTCAGATATTCAACCTATCCGAAATTGAAAGTTTAATCGGTGTTCGCTTTCCCAAGCTGAATATAATCCTCGAAAACCTGGCATCTAAAAAGTTACTTACACGAATCGAGCGCGGTAAATATTGTCGTTCCAACTTCCGGAACGAAAACGTGATCGGTTGTTTTCTTGCAAAGCAAGGCACTGTCTCTTATTGGTCAGCACTCAACCTGCATGGCCTGACGCCTCGTTTCCCCAACAATATATTCATTCAAACAGCCTTTAGAAAGAAAGAGAAAACTCTTGAAGGAACAACCTATAAATTCATTTGGGTCACTCCGGCCAAATTGACTGGCATCATTTCTGAAGGCTATGGCAACAATGCCTTTCGCATCACCAATCTTGAAAAAACACTGGTCGACTGTTTCGATTTACCGGAATATTCCGGGGGCTTGGACGAATTGCTCCCTGCATTTGCCAAAGCAAATCTATCAGCTGAGAAATTAATTGAATACTGCAAGGCGATCAATAACAAGGCGGCTATCAAACGCATGGGCTTCATTGCTGAACTATTGGATAAAAAAGGAATGAAGTCATTTGTCCGATATGCAAAATCCGAAATCAACAATTCGTACGACCTTTTCGACCCATTGGGTGAACGAACCGGACAGGCATTGGGTACCTGGAGATTACGAATGAACTTAACGATCCCGCAAATAATGGCTATCTGTAATACAAACCCTTCTTTATGATCCTCCAGAAAGAAATTGCCAGTCAATCCGAATTGCAGAAAATACCGAAAAGCACAATCGATAAAGACTGGGCATTGGGCCATTTCCTTGCAGCTATTTATTCTGAAACAGAACTGAAAGAGGTATTGGTTTTCAAAGGTGGTACCTGCTTAAAGAAATGCTGGTTTCCTGATTATCGTTTTTCTGAAGATCTGGACTTCACCAGTAGGTCGGCTTCCTTTCAATTAACGAGGAAACACCTGGAGTCAGTTTGCTTACATCTGAAAAATAATATCGGATTACTTACCCATATTAGCTCGCTTGTTCCGTTAAAATCGAAAGACAAGCTCACTGGCTACGAAGCAATCATCAGGTTTTGGGGTGCCGATCATTCACAAAAAGAAAATCCTCCCGCTCCTGAAAGATGGCTGACAAGCATTAAGATAGAAATAATCCTCTACGAAAACTTGATTTTCCCTCCTATTCTCAAACCAATTAATCATACTTACTCTGATCAGATTTTTCTTGATCCCAATCTTGTTCCATGTTATTCCATTGAAGAAGTTCTTTCCGAAAAAATACGGGCATTGATCCAGCGCTCCTATACTGCTCCCCGCGATTTCTTCGATATCTGGTATCTCATGCGCAACAATCCGGACTTAGATTATTCACTGCTTGCCGATGGCTTCCACCGTAAAATGGAATTTAAGGGATTGACATTTTCCGGGATCGAACAACTCATCAACCCCCGTAACGACAAAAGTCTGAAGGATGCCTGGAAAAATAGTCTGGCGCATCAGTTACCTCCTCAGCTTCAAACCGATTATGAACCCGTAAGGAACGAACTATTGATCATCTTCAAAAAAATGTTTGCCAACGAATAATCTCTTTACTTTTCATACCAAAAGTCACATTTTACTTAAAACAGCCTTTTTATAAGATATTAACAATCATTCACTTACAAACAATCGAGTCAGATGTGACTCGAATGTGACAGTGTGACACTTTCTTTCTGTATTCTTTTGCTCCATAAACTTTAAAACAAAAAGCACATGGAAGCAATCATTATCCCCAAGGACCAGTTTCAGCAGCTCCTTAACCGCATTGAACAGATTCACAACAGGGTCGAACAGCTGAATCCCACCCAGACCTTCATCGACAACAGCGAGTTCATCCAGATCATGAAGATCTCCAAACGCACGGCCCAGACCTGGCGCGATGAGAAACGCATTGCCTTTTCACAAGTTGGTGCCAAGATCTATTACAGGCTCACCGATGTCGATCGGCTCCTCTTGTCAAACTACATCCCCACCACCCGCAAATGATCCCATTAGACCAAAAATAATTTCTCCAAACCCCGGAATAACATGATCGCCTTACCTATCTCCAAATCGCTGAATTGTCTAATTACCGAATTGTCACATTCCCAAATTCCTACATTTTCAAATTTTCAAATTCCCTCATTTTCAAATTCTCACATTTTCAAATTTTCACATTCCCAAATCTCCACATCACTTTTCACTCTTCACTCTTAACTAAATGGAAGGTTGGATCAAACTTCATCGCCAAATAATATCCAAAGCTTTTTACTCAAAAGACTCTGCCAGGGTGCACCTTTGGATACACATATTACTCAAAGCCAATCATGAAACCCATGAAGAGTACCTTGGAGCGAAGCCTATAATCTGTCAGCCCGGTCAGTTCACAACAGGCCGAAAACAACTTTCGCACGAAACAGGAATTTCTGAAAGCAAGATTGAAAGAATCCTGACATACTTCGAAAAAATCGAACAACAGATCGAACAACAAAAAACCTCTGTAAACCGCTTGATAACAATACATAACTGGCATTTCTATCAGGACTATGAACAGCCTTTTGAACAACGACCGGACAGCGACCGAACAACCATCGAACAACCATCGGACAACGACCGAACACACTATAAGAATATAAAGAAATTAAAGAAATTAAAGAATATAAGAA
>CAZVKW010000195.1:0-4280 GCA_964627945.1 uncultured Lentimicrobiaceae bacterium | reverse complement strand
ATATCTCTCGAAATAATTCCCCAAACAATCACATCATCAATTTTATCATATCCATGGATGACCCAATTCCTTAGATCAACAATTCGTCTGGCATCATCAATATTTATTTCGGAATCCAGTTGGAGAATACGATTGGTAGCTTCTCCGATTATTTCCAATTCGCGTTCAACGCCACGTCTAAGAAGCTTGTTTGATAAATATTCATTGTAATCGTTGCGTCCTTTCAGAAAAGACTCAATTGAATCTATCGATTCCTGAATATCGTGCAAATATTTTTTAATCTCACGCTGCATAGAGTAATTGTTTTGTCTCTTCAACACTCTCAATGAAGTAGGGATTGGAAAGTGATTTTTCAGTGATCAAATCTACTTTTCTGTTAAATAGCTCTTCAAGTCGGTAATGAAGTTCAAAATAGTTATCCGTATACGTTTCAATCGGAATTTCTTTGAATGAAATTAAAAAATCCAGATCACTCTTGTCATTAAATTGGGGCGTGCAGGCTGAGCCAAATACATACATGGATTTTATCTCCAATCTCTGACACAGATCGGTCAATTCTTTCATTCTATCTTTTATGATCTTGTTCATTGCCCTTTTTAATCAAAAATAGTAAAATATTCAAGAATTCGCGCCCAGGCAGATTTATTGATCGATCACCTTCAATGTTTTGTAAAAGAATGCGCTCATAAAAACGAATGGGATTGCCAAGAATATTTGGTTCAAATAGCGAAGTTCCGGCTTTTCTGCGTACTTCATGACAACTGAAAAAAGGATCAATGCAGCAAATACGATCAAAAAAGCTTTAATGAATCCTTGGAGTTGCGAAATCGCAGGAACTGCCTGCTTGTTTATGAACATCACATCACTAAAAAACCTTATGTAGAAAATTAATTCTGCGATCGACAAAATTAGAATGATAATAGCCAGGTATTTGCCTAAACCCAAAACCATCAAAATTGACAAAGCGGCAGAAAGCGCATTTAATTTTATGATCCAATTCAAATTCGTTCGCAGAATTTCCTGATTGTAATAGTCAATCAGCACATGCTTCAGTAGAAACAGGATTGAGATGTACAAATAAAAATGACCGATTGTAAATATCAACTGTTTTGCAGTATGGAAGGTTTTATCAACGGAAATTTCATAATCAGAGAAACCATTCAACAATTTCAGCACAATAAACAGTAATGAACCAATAACTCCAATCCAAAGTTTGCGTTGATTGATGGTCATAAATTTGGTTATAAGGTTCTGAACTGGGGTTAAGCTATCATGCAGATAAAGTTAACCATTTTTTTGTGTAGTAAAACTGATCCAAAGTTAATTTTGGAAAATCCGAGCCAGCGATGGGCCAGTAGGGAACTTTTTTCACCGCAATAGGCACAGTAGAACACTTTAGCGCCAATGTGTTCTTTTGTAGCTATGTTCTTGAATTATGTATGTTATAAATGACAAAAATGATTATATTTGTATTTGTGTCATTTATAAATACGGAATGAAGAAATACATTACCAGAGATATTTATCAAAAGAGTATCGACAGATACATGGGGAAGGAGATCATCAAGGTCCTGATTGGACAGAGGAGGGTAGGTAAAAGCTATCTCTTGTTTCAGGCAATGGACAGTATCAAAGAGAAATTTCCTGATCCTAATATTATCTACATCAATATGGAAACTAATGAGTTCGAAAAGCTAACAACTTCAGAATCTCTTTATCAATACATAAAATCAGTATCGAAAGCCGGAGAACTGAACTTCCTGATGATTGACGAAATTCAGATGGTTGCCGAATTCGAAAAGACTTTAAGAAGTCTTCTGGCTGAGGGAGGCTATGACATTTATTGCACCGGGAGCAATGCTCATATTCTTTCAGGAGAACTCGGAACATACTTAGGCGGCAGATATATTGAGATTCCGGTTTATGCATTGAGTTATCCTGAATTTTTACTCTTTCATAAGCTCGAAAACAGTTCAGCTAGCCTTGACAAGTATTTGAAGTATGGTGGCCTTCCTTATTTAATTCACCTGGATCTTACAGATGAAATCGTTTTCGATTATCTCAAAAACATAAGCCAGTCTATCCTTTTTCGTGATGTTGTTTCCCGGTTCGAAGTGCGCAATGTGGAATTTCTGGTCAGGCTTATTAAATATTTGGCGAATGAAACTGGCAACCTCATTTCAGCAAGAGGGATCGGTAATTTTCTGAAATCACAAAATATCACTATTTCAATTACAGCTATCCTTAACTACCTGAATTACCTGACAACCGCTATGTTGATATCGAATGTACAGCGGTCTGATATTCAGGGTAAGAAAATCTTTGAGGTTGGCGAAAAATATTACTTCAACGATATTGGACTAAGAAATTCAATTGCTGGCTTTTCTCCTTTTGATTTAGGTCAAATCATAGAAAATGCAGTCTATCTTCATCTTAAATCTATTGGTTATTCGGTTTTGATTGGAAAGCAAAATGAAAAGGAAATCGATTTTATCGGAGAACGGCAGTCTGAGAAAATTTACATTCAGGTTGCATTAAGAATTACAGAGAGACAAACGATGGAACGAGAATTTGGAAATCTGATGGCAATAAAAGATAATTATCCAAAATACGTAATTACTTTGGATGATTATTCAGGGACTAGTTATGAAGGTATTATTCACATCCCATTGAGGAAGTTCTTATCTGATTTCTTATAGTATTATGTTCCTTTAAGCTAGATAAATACTGCAACCACTATTCCATTTGCGAAAACCGACAAGCCAGAAAATTGCTTGTTGGGAAACCCCTGCGGGGTTTTGAGGGAGGCTTTACTACCATCCTCCCCCGGTTGAAACCGGGGGTTATTGAGGGTGAACTCCTTCGGAGTTAGGGACTCACAATGGTGGTTCTCGCATTGTTTTCCGGCAAATGTTTCCAACCCAATTTAGGGATGAAGGTGAAATGCATGGGAGGAGACAAGGCCTACTATTACAATGACAAAGGCAATTGCCGCCAGGGTTTCCTTGCTGATGAACATCTCCTGCGCTTTTTTTGCATAGTTCATCAATGCCTTCCAATTGTACGAGATATGAAGGAAGGAAAACAGCACAAACAAGATGCCTGCCACGTCATGGGCCGACATCCAGAAATGTCTTTCCAGTGTCAGCATGTCGAACTGAAAGTAATGATTCATAAACCCTGAAATTGGGAGGCTCAAACCGGATACAAAGAGGGCAGTCGAAATAAAAGCACGTTTGTTGAATGGTTTGGTTTTGTTTTCTTGTGGCATGTTGTTTATTTTTAAGGTGAAATCTTACATTCGTCAGGCATATCTCAAGTTTCAAAAACAATATAATGTTGTAGTTTCAATTTTCACTATTTTGACCTCCCCCAACCCCTCCAAAGGAGGGGAGTAATGCAGTGATGTTGATTTGAACACGAATCTGAAGTCTCCCCCTCGGGGAGATTTAGAGGGGTCAAATTTGGAGAGAATGAGACATTATTTCTTTCCTAGTACTTGGATTATTAATTTTCCCAGGTTATGTCCGATTGAATTGGCTGAATCCCTCCGGGGTTGCAGGCCGTCCAAATTTAGGCAATAAGCTTGAATGACTAATCGATGATCCCCATTTTCTTCATCAGATAACTTGCATTCAGCTTCTGGCTGATGCCTGATTTTAATTTGTAGTCGAAGATCAGCTGGTCGCCTGCGAGTTCCACCTCAAAGCAGTTGTTCACCACGATGACGGGGTATTTCTGCTCCAGTTCGCCCAGGGCCAGGTCGTGGGTGGCTACCATGACGACGGCCTGCAGGGAGATCAGCTTCTCCAGCAGTCCGAAGGAGCCGGTCTGCTTGTCCCTGGTATTGGTGCCACGCAGGATCTCATCGAGAATGACCAGGGTGCGTGGATGCGCCTTTACCTGTTCAATGATCTCCCTGATCCGCACCAGCTCGGCGTAGAAATAGGATTCGTTGTTGGAGAGGGAGTCCTGGATCTTGATGCTGGAGAGAATATCACAGGGGGTGAACCGGAAGGTCTTCGCGCAGACCGGCGCCCCGTTCATCGCCATGATCAGGTTGACGGAGAGGGTGCGGAGGAAGGTGCTCTTACCGGCCATGTTGGCACCGGTGATAATCATTGTGCGCGGTGTTCCCGAGAACCCGAAATTGTTGCATACCCTGGAAGCAGGGTGAAGCAATGGATGCCCCATCTCCGTCGCCTGAACTGTAAACTCCTCCTCCGTGACTTCCGGGTAGGTTACTGCTTCCCGGTTGTTGAAGGCATAGACGGAGAGGCT
>CAZVKW010000194.1:0-4327 GCA_964627945.1 uncultured Lentimicrobiaceae bacterium | reverse complement strand
ACAGCAAGCTTTACCTATACCGAATCCAAGGCAGGTACGCATAATATCACGGCTGCATATGTATCAGGCTCAGCAGGATTGGCAGGCGAGTCATTAACGGTACCAATAACCATCACGCTGCCTTTGCCATGGGTTCAGACAACAATCGGAGCCTCAAACGGAACGACAGAGTTCTTCCCGGAAGTGAATGGAGGAACCTATAAACAGACCGCTCAGGGCGTATCAACACCAAAGAACGATGTGATGAGTTTTGTGTATCAGCAACTTTGTGGCAACGGAACAGTGATCGCCCGTCTGTCGGATGTTGTAAATGGCGGCTGGGCCGGTGTGATGATGCGTGAGAGCAATGCTCCCGGAGCCAAGACGGTTCTTTTCAAGACAAAGCTTTACAATCCGACTGCAATCATAGGTGTTCGTAGCAGTACCAACGGCAATATCTCTAATACAAACCAGAATCTTCCCAACCTTCGTTGGATGAAGATTCAGCGCACGAACGCAAGCACATTTGCGGTTTATATGTCCTATGATGGCACCACCTGGGTCAAGCGTTCCACAGCTACCGTGGCGATGAACAATTGCATCAATGCAGGTTTCTTCACAGAGAATGCTGTAGCTGACCGCACAACAACTGCCTGGATGGATCATACAGAGATTGTTGGGTATCTGAAAGAAACAGAGGAAGAGAATATTGATATGACCAGTCATGACCTGTTCGATGTGATGGTTTATCCGAATCCGGCCAATGACCGTATTACGATCAGCATTCCGGAAAACGAGGAGAAGGTCAGTGTGACCCTGATCAATGCCTCAGGACTGGTAGTTGAAACATCTGAATTCAATACAATGGACGCAGAATACCCAATATCACACATAAAACCGGGTCTTTATTTGCTCAGGTTCGAAAGAAGTGGAATGATTGTCAGCAAACGATTGGTTGTATTGTAAGTTGTCGGTTATCCCTAATTTAATCCCCGGAGCGAAAGTTCCGGGGATTTTTTTTGATAAAGGAAGAATGTTTATTCATAATAAATTAACTACAATGTATTGAAAACATCTGTTTAACATAGTTCGGCTTTGTAAATGGCGTGTTTGCTTATCCATCAGTAAAAACAGTATTTCTGATCACACGTTAAAGCTACCCTGAAATCAGTAAGAATTTGTTTTGATAGCTATTGGAATTGGAAATTTGAACTTTTCACATGAATAAAAGGAGTATAATTTGAAAATGGGAAAACGTAACCATCAATCTCCTGATAACTTTTGGGGCCATTAACCACTAACCATTAACCATAAACCATTAACCACTAACCATTAGCCACTAACCATTAGCCACCATAAAACTATCGTGACCAGTAACCTTAAACCTCAAATCCGTATTTTTTCAGCTTTTCGAATAGTTCTTTTTTGCTAACAGGTTTCGGAAGAAAATCATTTATGCCGGCTTCATTGGCCTCTTTTTTATCTTCAGCCAATGCATAGGCCGAAATGGCAATGATTGGAAGCTGTTTTCTGAATGTTCTGATCTGACGTGTTGCTTCAAAACCATCCATGACCGGCATTTTCAAATCCATCAGCACAAGGGAAATATCAGGGTATTTCGCGCACATTTCCATGGCTTCCTTACCATTACCTGCTTTATAAATGACAGTTGTTACGGGTCTGAGAATGTTTTCCAGATAAATATCACTCATGAGATCATCTTCGGCTATCAGGATTACCGGCAGGCTTTTGCCGGGTTGTTTTGATGCTGTGAAAACCGGATCAATATCCAAGGTGTTTTCTGGACTGAGCGGAATATGAAAATAAAATGTTGAACCAAAGTCTTTAACTGATTCTACGCGAATCTCACCACCGAGTTGTTTCAGAAACTGGCGTGTGATTGTTAATCCTAGGCCATTTCCTTCATATCCGCGGGTGCTTTCCATATTTTCCTGTTCAAAGGCTTCAAATATCCGATCCATGGCCTCAGCAGCTATACCGATACCTGAATCTCTTATGAAAAACTCAATAAGTCCGGATTTTATGGTAAATCCGAAAGTGATTGTTCCGTGTTTAGTGAATTTTACTGCGTTGTCCATTAGCTGATAAATACATTTTGAAAGCAATTCAAAATCAGTGGCCAATTCAATTTTTTCATAATTATCAGGAATAAGCAGTGAGAAATTAAGGTTTTTCATTTCACAGGCTTCCTGGTATTTTAATCTTATTTCGCTTATTAAATTACTGATATTGAGTGTTTTGATTTTTAATTCGATATTTCCAGTCTCAATCAGTGAAATGTCCATATAATCAGTGATTGTGCTAATCAGACGATCACTCGATTTTTTCAACATCATGTTGTAATTCTCTTTTTCTAAACTTGAAATATCAGAATCGGCAAGCAATTCGGCGAAGCCAAGAATTCCATTCAGGGGTGTTCGTATCTCGTGTGAAATGTTTTGCATAAAGGCTGTTTTTAAGCGGTTTCCAGCTTCTGCTTTTAACAAGCTTTCATGCAGTTTCATTTCAATCTGTTTCCGTTCGGTAATATTCCGGCTGATTACAATACATCCCTGGTAATTTCCGGAGCTATCATACTGAAAATGATCGCTGTCTTCATGCCAGATATAATCTCCGTTTTCCCTTTTTATGCGATATGTATAGGTTAATTTTTCTTTTTTTGATTCAATTGTGGTCTTTACTGTTGAAATCAGAGCTTCTCTGTCAGATGGATGAATAATATCATTTATTACATCAATGATTTGATAGATGCGATCGTTTTCAGGATAACCAAGATTACGTTTATACGCAGGAGAAGCGTATTGAATTACTCCATCAGCACCAATGTGAAGAATTCCGTCAGAAGAATTCTCGGCAAGCAGCCGGTATTTTTCTTCACTTCTTCTTAATTTTTCTTCCGATTTTAAAGCTTTCTGGATAGCAGTCATCCGTTTTGTAATATCCACTACAAAAATAGCTGCTCCGATAATCGCACCCTGCCTGACCCTGATGGGGCTATGATAACATTCATAGGAGATTCGTCCAAATTTTTCATCACCGAAATCTTCACAACAGATAAAGTTTTCGCCTCTTAAAACCCTGTCAAAATTTTGTTTGGCATGATGTTTATCTTCTGGGTTAGATATCAAATCGAGGTTATTGCTCCCGATCATTATATCCACCCCATAGATTTTTTTCATTGTTTTCTTATGGGAATCAGTAAAAGCAGTGTAGTTATAATGATGATCAATTGCATAAATGTTAATATCTTCCTGGCTTTCAAGAATGGAACGGAGTAATGCCAAATCCTTGTCATACCTTATCTTGCCTTCGTTACTGGTATTTTCGGCCTCGGTCCTTGCAGTATTAATTTCGTGAAGACCCCTTTTTAAATCTTCAATATATCCGCTTAGTTCATTTTCAATAAGCGATAAAGCCGTTTCGGACTGTTTGTTTTTTAATAAGCCAGAGATTGTCTTCATCAGACTACTTATGTCATTTATTCTTGTATTATTAATCATAATGGCAATAAGGCTTTGTTTTTTAACTGTTTTTATGTTTAATCTTTCAATTGATTAGGGTATATAATATAATTGGAGGTATTTACATATTTTCAAATTTGTGGGGAAGGGTAAAATGGAATGTGCTACCTGTTCCTTCCTTGCTTTCTACCCAGATTTCACCAGCATGTTTCAGAATGATTTCCTTACAGATAATAAGTCCGAGACCTGTTCCTGATTCTTCTTCTGTTCCTTTTCTGCTCGATTTGATGTCGAGCCGAAACAAATTTTCAATTATTTCATGGCTCATTCCGATGCCTGAATCGCTGATTGAAAACAGGATATAGTGTTCGTCTTTCGCTTTGGCTCCGAGGCATATTTTCCCACCGGATGGTGTAAATTTTATGGCATTTGATACGATATTCCGGATAACAGATTTCAACATACTTGCATCGCCAAAAACATTCAAGCCTTCAGGAATGTTAAAACTTAACTCTATTTCCTTTTTTGCTGCTAGATCAGAAATACTCCTGATGCTTTCTTGAACAAGGTCTAATACGCTGATCTCATTCCGGTGTATTTCGATCTTTCCGTTTTGAAGCCTGGCCCATTCCAGCAGTTCTTCGAGCAGCTGGTAAATATTTGTGGCAGAAATCAACATACTATTCGCTATTTTTTTAATATCATCCCGCGTAAGCAAAGGCATTTCCTCGACCAGAAGTTTTGTTAAGCCTAGAAATCCATTGAAAGGCATGCGTAAGTCATGCGAAATGACCGAGAAAAATTTATCCTTGGTTTGGTTTAATTCTTTCAGCTCCTTATTTTTTGTTGCAAGTATCAGGTTTAAT
>CAZVKW010000193.1:1870-4329 GCA_964627945.1 uncultured Lentimicrobiaceae bacterium | reverse complement strand
GGTGTTGACCCGGAAACCACGACTTCAGGATTATCATTCGGACTTGATCAGTACAATGTATATCCGAAGACCCGTACGTTTACTTTAGGTTTGAATGTTACATTATAAAAAGGAATCAGCCATGAAAAAAATACTTATCGTTTTTATTGTTTTGCTCGGCATACAAACCGCCTGTACAAAACTCGATACTGAGCTCTATGACAAGATACTACCTTCGGACTATGTAGCCGATCCGGTACTGAAAATGAGCCCGATCTACGCCCCGATGCGCGAATTTCTGGACAATGGTGGATGGTGGTTTGCTCAGGAATTAACTGCCGATGCTATGTGCCCTCCAACCCGTGCCAACGACTGGGACGATGGCGGGAAATGGCGCGTTCTGCACCAGCATGACTGGAATAACCAGACCGAAACCGTAAATACCATGTGGAGCCGTTATTATGATGGTGTTGTGAAAGCCAATAAATTCATCGAAGAGATGCAGGCATATGATCCGGCACCCGAAATTGAACAAGCAATTGCAAAAGCAAAAATCCTACGTGCTTTTTATTACTATCTGCTCATCGATAATTATAAAAATGTACCATTTGTAACAGCATATCTCGACGCACCTACCAATCCGACTCCAAATTTCCGGAGCGATATTTTCAGTGCAATTGTTAAAGATGTTGAAGAAAGCGCCGTTATCCTTCCTCTGGCAATAAATACCAAAACCGGAGTTACCAAAGGGATGGCTTATTCATTGCTTGCCAAACTTTACATCAATGCCGAAGTATATACAGGAACAGCACAATGGGCAAAAGCTGAACAGGCTTGCGACAGTGTTATTAATCTGGGTGCATACAGCCTCGAAACCAATCCGATGAAAGCTTTCGTTACCGATAACGACAATTCTACAGAGAATATCTTTGTAATTCCTTACGACGAAGATACTTATCTCGGATTTAACCTGCATATGCGCACCCTGCATTATAACAGCAACCTGACATTTGATATGTCGGTTGGTCCATGGAACGGATTTGCTGCATCTGAGGCCTTCTACAATTCCTATGATGCAGCTGATTTAAGAACAGCATCTTTCCTTGTTGGTCAGCAGTATACCTTTGACGGACAGGAAATTACCGATATCGTTGCAGGCGAAAATCTGGTGTTCACACCAAATATCCCTGCTCTGAATATGGACAATACATACACATTGGCTCAAATTCGTATGTCAGGTGTACGTGCGGTAAAATTCGAAGTGAAAATCGGTGCAAAAGACAATCTAAGCAATAATTTCCCATTGTTCCGTTATGCTGATGTTCTGCTTATGAAAGCGGAATGCGTAATGCGACAGGGTGGTAATGGTGACGAGTGGATCAATCCACTTCGCGCAAGAGCCGGAGTAACAGCATTTTCAGGCGCCACTTTGGACGAATTGCTTGCTGAACGTGGTCGTGAAATGTTCTTCGAAGGACACCGTCGTCAGGACCTCATCCGTTTTGGAAAATTTAACAATGCTTGGTGGGAAAAACCTGTATCTTCGCCTGATAGAAACACATTTCCGATTCCACAATGGGCAATTGACGCAAATCCAAACTTAGCTTCCGATCCGGTTGCTATTCAGTAAATAAATAACAAATACTCACTAATTCACTAATCCAAATTCTCTATTTTATGAAAAAAAATGAAATGACCAGATTACTGAGGATCCTCAGCATCTTCCTTTTCATGGGAGTTCTTGCTGTATCTTGTAAAGATGACGATCCTGTAGATCCAGTAGTACCAGTTGAAGACGGTATTTACATCAAAGGTGCCGGTACCGCCCTCACAACATTCGATGCTAAAGGTCTTTTGGTTACTGCCAAAAATGAAGTAAACCAGACCGACCGTGCCAGCTTAATGGAAATTTTTATTGCTGTTAAAGCCGGTTCTGATGGTTTCAACATCGTAAAAGTTGAAGGAACAACCCAAACCACTTATGGTCCGGGTAGCGATTTCGCTGTTGTTGCTGAAGCTGACCGCAATGCTGACGAACCAAAACTCGACTTCTGGAGAGGTTCATATGCTGAAACCACAACTCCTTTCACCGTTGCAACCGATGGTTTATACCATGTTGTGATTGATACCGAATTAGGTAAAGTTGTTGTTGTTCCTGTTCAATACTGGGGATTAATCGGTGCTGCCACACCAGGTGGATGGGGAACTGATACCCAGATTCCTGCAGCTGCATTTGATCTGAACACCATTACCTATGAAGTAACTGACGTTACCATGACCAAAGCAGATTTCAAATTCCGTTACTCAGGTGGCTGGAAAGTGATCCTTGATCCTGATTTTGACCTCGGTGGAGGCCTTGTTGGTGTTAAGGTTAACAGCAACTTTGGTGGTGCTGTTAATGCTCTCGTTCCTGGTGGTGCAAATATTGCCAACGAAACCAGTGGAAAATACACTGCAAAAATGGTTTGGACATTGGGTTC
>CAZVKW010000193.1:0-1770 GCA_964627945.1 uncultured Lentimicrobiaceae bacterium | reverse complement strand
GATGGTAACTTTGTTCCACTCGAAGATGGTACTTATGACATCACTTTTGAAATTGATGCTGTAACCGAAATCTACACTTTCACAGTAAATCCTGCCGGAGCTGCTCCTGAAATGTATATGTTAGGTGACGGTTGTACCGCAGGCTGGGACAATGCAGCCGCTCTTCCTATGTCAGGTACTGATGGTATCTATTATATCACAACAACCCTCACAGCTGCTAAAAGCATTAAGTTCATCACAACTTTAGGCCAGTGGGCTCCGATGTACGGAACCGATGCAGCCGGAACAAACACAGGTGGTAACCTTGTTTACCGTGCAACTGAAAGTGATCCTGATCCTGCAAGCATCCCAACTCCTGCAGCTGACGGAATCTATACTATTACAGTGAATATCAACACCATGACCTATTCTATCGCTGCTCCTCTCTATATTCTTGGAGACGGATGTACAGCAGGTTGGGACAACGCAGCTGCTCTTCCATTGGGTGGTGGTGCCAATGGCGTTTATATCCTGAACACAACCCTCCTCGGAACTGGTAAATATGTAAAATTTATTACCACTCTTGGACAATGGGCTCCAATGTACGGAACTGATGCAGCCGGAACAAGTTCAGAAGGCGTTCTCGTATTCCGTCCTACTGAAGCCGATCCTGATCCAAGCAGCATTCCTTGCCCGGATGCTCAGGGTAACTATACTTTAAAAGTTGACATTACAAATTTGTCATACACAATTACTGCCCTCTAAACTCAGTAATTGATTCAAATAGAAGCTTGCCTGTTCTCAGGCAAGCTTTTTTTGTGCCTGAAATATTACAGATCAGCGATTTTAATGAGCTCTTAAACAAAAAGTAATCAGCCAAAACAATAAATTTGCTATAGATAACTTTCTCTAAAAATTGTATTCATTTTTACCTCGAAACTACTTCTTATGAAAATCCTGCAATTCATCCTGATCTTTCTCATTTCCATATCGTTGTACGGTCAAAATCAGATAAAAAAGCCTGAATTAACAGCCAATGAAATTACCAACCTGATCATCAATAAAACCGGTGCTGATGTGATACCGAATACAGTGGATGTTTTCAAGGAAGGAAATCCGGAAGCGAAGGTCAATGGAATCGTGTCGTGTATGTTTGCGACCATGGATGTTCTGAAACAGGCTGTTGACAAGGGCTGCAATCTTATTATCACTCACGAACCTATCTACTACAATCATCTGGATGAAACAAGTCAACTGCAGAATGATCCGGTTTATCTCGAAAAGAAAATATTCATCACCGACCACCAACTGATCATCTGGCGCTTTCACGACTATATTCACAGCATGCAGCCCGACGGCATCCTATCGGGAATGGCATCAAAAATAGGCTGGGAAAAATTTGCCATCAACCCTCATCTCGATCTTTTCAAACTACCTAAAACAACGTTGAAAAGCCTTTTAAAAGACCTGAAAACGATCTTCCCCGACAATGCCTTCTACTACGTCGGAAATCCTGAGATGCAACTGACGAATGTGTTTTTTACCGCCGGCGCTTCGGGCAGCGTATTGCACATTCAAATGCTTGAAAATGATTCTATTGATGTTGTGATTGCCGGTGAGTCGCCTCAATGGGAAACTTACGAATATGCACGCGATGCCGTTTCGCAGTGCCGTAATAAGGCCGTTATCTTTCTTGGTCATATCCCCTCGGAAGAAGCCGGAATGGATTTTTGCGCCCAATGGCTGAAAAGTTTCATTGTAGATATCCCGGTTTATTTTGTGGAGAGCAAG
>CAZVKW010000192.1:0-4408 GCA_964627945.1 uncultured Lentimicrobiaceae bacterium | reverse complement strand
AAATCGAACACCGCTTTTCGGATGTTTTTAACCTGGGAGGATTGTTTTCGGCAGGTAACTGGAAATGGAAGAACGACGTTAATGCCACGCTTTTTGATGATAATAACCATGCTGTTGATACGGTAAATGTTTACGCCGACGGGCTTTTTGTTGGCGGCGCACCACAATTTCAGGCAGGTGTATTTTTTGGAGTTAAGATTTTAAAGTCATTCGACCTTTCCGGAAACTGGGTTTACTATGATAAGATTTACGCCAATTTCGATCCATCCAGGCGCACTAATCCGGACGACAACAGCCAGTCGTTTCGCATTCCGGCGTATTCACTGTTAGATATTCATTTTGGCTACCCGTTCGATTTTTTAAATTCAAAGGCACTGTTCAACATCAGTTGCTACAATGTTTTGAATACCGAAAATATCATCCGGGGTGAAGATGGCCTCAATCATGATGATGAGAGTTTCAGAGGATTTTGGGGCTTTGGCAGGACTTTTAATTTTTCGCTCCGGTTGAGTCTGTAAATTCAGAATCAATCAGAAATTTTCTCCAGACTATTAGGCTTAAGCAGCGTATCCGTAGAAATTCCGCACGGCCGGTAACGGACCATCAGGTTAGCTTTTTGTCTTCGGAGCTGATATTCAGTTGTTCAAATAAAGTTAACAATTTATTAATGGCTGATTGCTTTTCAAATAGAATTTGTCTGCTACTTTTGCGCCCATTAAAACTGGTTTATTTTAATAAGAATTTTTAAAAGGCAAGAAGCTGATAAATTATAAACATTTTAATTTAAAGTATTAAAAATGAGTAGTTTGTTTCTTTGTAAATTTTGAAATATTATCATTTTCGAACCAGGAAATTTCTTTAGTTTAGCGAATTATTTTTAATTATTTAATAACCAAAACAATTACAAAAAATTAGTGTGCTTATGAAAAAATCATTACTCAGATTTGTGCTTAGCATGGCTTTGATCTTCAGTGTTCAGGCTATTTTTGCACAAGGATCAACAACTTCTGCAATTAACGGCCGCATTTTTGGAGCCGGCGGCGAATCACTGCCAGGCGCAACTGTTGTGGCCATTGATGTTCCCACTGGTTCGCAGTATGGAACAGTAACCGATCTTGACGGTTATTTCAGGCTTCCAAACATGAACGTTGGCGGGCCTTACAAAGTCACAATATCTTTTGTTGGTTACGAGCCTTTTGTAAAAGATGGCATTTACCTGCAACTGGGGCAAACACTTAAGTTGGACGTAAATCTCAGCGAACAGGCCACTGCCATCAAAGGGGTGGAAATTGTTGCACAGCAGCACGACGTGTTCGACGGTAACCGCACCGGTGCCGAAACAGCCATCAACCTCCAAACTATCCAGTCTTTGCCTTCAGTTGGACGAAATCTTTCAGATTTTACGCGTCTTACACCACAAGCAAAGGTTACTCAGCTTGGCGGCGTCGAAATAGCCGGTTCAAACAACAGGTACAACTCAATTTATATTGACGGTGCCGTAAATAACGATGTGTTCGGTCTTACAAATCAGGGCACCAATGGTGGCCAGACAGGAATTTCACCATTTTCGGTGGATATCATTGATCAGATTTCGATACAGATTGCTCCTTACGATATCAAACTTGGCGGATTTGCAGGTGCAGGCATCAATGCTGTTACACGCAAAGGGACAAACGAGTTTTCTGGATCAGCCTATTTCGTTTTACGCAACGAAGGTATGGCCGGGAAAACGCCAACTGATGATGATGAAGTGGAAAGAAAAAAACTCAATGATTTTAGTTCTACTACTTATGGATTCAGGCTTGGCGGACCAATCATCGAAAACAAATTGTTCTTTTTTATGAACGCTGAAATTCAAAAAGATGAAACTCCCCAACCTTTTGATTTCGCTACTTTCAACGGAGAAGTTACTCCAGATCAGCTTACCCAACTTTCAAACAAGCTTAACGGTTACGGCTATGATCCAGGTAGTTACTCTGACGTTAAAATGTCGCTGGAAGGCACCAAACTTTTTGGTCGTATTGACTGGAACATCAACAAGGTTCACAAACTCATGGTTCGTCATCAATACACCAAGGGAATTTCAACAAGCCCTGCCAACTCTTCAACAACCAACCTAAGGTTTGCCAATAGCGGTATTTATTTTCCATCAACCACTAATACTACTGCAATCGAACTGAAAAGCAACATTAGCAGCGACATGAGCAACAGTTTGATTATCGGGATTACTTCGGTTAAAGATGATCGCGACCCAATGGGTGGTAACTTCCCATACGTCCGGATTAAAGACGGAAACTCAAACATTTACTTCGGTTCTGAAGAGTTTTCAACTGGAAATGAACTTAACCAAAACATCTACACACTCACCGATAATTTTGAGCTTTACAGAGGAAAACATACCTTTACCTTTGGAACACACAATGAGCTTTATGATATGTACAACCTTTTCATTCGTCAGAATTTTGGCTCATATCAATTCAACAGTATCAGCGACTTCTTAATTGGTGCTCCTGCTTATCAATACGATCGTACTTTCTCGGCTGTTGATAACATTACCGGTGATGGCTCACAGGCTGCAGCAGTTTTCAAAGCTTTACAACTTGGCTTCTACGCCCAGGACGAAATCCAGGTGAACGAAAAGTTAAAGGTCACTGCCGGCTTACGGTTTGATATTCCAATGTTTTTAGATACTCCAAGGGAAAACAATGATTTTAACGATAACGTTATTCCAATTCTTGAAGAAAAAGGTTGGGATACTGAGGGAGCAAAAACCGGACAGATGCCGGATGTAGCAATCATGATCAACCCACGTGCTGGTTTCAACTATGATGTAAAAGGTGACAAAACCCTGCAAATAAGAGGTGGTGCGGGCTTGTTCACAAGCCGTATTCCTTATGTTTGGCCAGGTGCTTCTTTCCAAAACAATGCTGTGATGACCGGTGGTATGCGCGTTACATTAGCCGGATCACCCGAACTGATCTTCAATCCAGACTGGAACAGCCAACCCAGCATCCCACCAACACAGCCTTCGGGTCAGGTGGATATTTTTGCCAAAGAGTTTAAATTCCCCAAAGTGTTCCGCACTAGTCTCGCCGTTGATAAAAAATTACCTTGGGGTCTTGTTGCAACAGTGGAAGCGATCTATACCAAAACCATCAATAATGTGCTCTATTACAACCTCAGGTATGAAAAAACAGGCAATTTAACCGGAAGTGGAGATGACCGCCCGATCTGGTCGCGTATTGACCTTGGCAAAGATCCTGTCACCGACAAAAACCGCGCTTATACCGATATCATCCTTGGAACCAATACCAGCGAAGGTTCTTCATACAATATCACCGCTCAATTACAGAAAACTTTTGAAAATGGTTTCGCCGGTAGTCTGGCTTACACCTATGGTGCAACAAAATCAATGAACGATGGCGTTTCCTCACAAAACTCTTCACAATGGAGGGTTCCAAACGTAAGAGGTAAAAACGATATTGACCTCGCTACTTCCGACTTTAGCCCGGGACACAGAATTGTTGGATATGCTTCCTATAAATTAGAATACCTGAACCATCTGGCAACCAGCATCTCTCTTTTCTACACCGGTCAATCAGGCGACCTCTATTCTTACGGTTATGCCGACGGATCGAGCAAGTACCTGGGCGAAGACAACCAAAGTCTTGAGTTGATTTATGTTCCTAAAGATCAGAACGATATTAAACTGATTGATAAAGTGGATGCAAATGGTATTGTTACACTTTCGGCTGCACAGCAATGGGCTGATCTTGATGCATTTATAAATGGTGATGATTACCTGAGTGAACGTCGCGGTCAGTACGCGGAAAGAAATAGCTCAAGGGTTCCGTTCATGAACATTTTCGACTTCCGTATTGCTCAGGATTTCTATATGCAAGCCGGCGGCAAACGCAACACATTGCAGGTGGCTCTTGATATCTTCAACATTGGTAATATGATCAATAAGGATTGGGGCAGAATTTACTACGCTTCAGGCGCTTACTACAACAACTACCCATTAATTAAAATGGAAGGTTTTGAAGCCGACAATACAACACCAAAATACTCATTTACCAAACCCAAAGGCGAAGTTTGGGCAATTGACGACAGTGGCATTTTAAGTTCAAGATGGCAGGGGCAAATCACCCTCCGTTACATCTTTAATTAATTTATTTTAAATAATTAACAGGAGGCTTACCACGGTGAGCCTCCTTTTTTTTTCTTAGATAAAACGGATTTGTAATGATGACCAGAAAACTTTTTTTTATTGCTTTTACCCTCATAATCCTGCTATTTTCCTGTAAAAATGCTAAACAACAAGATGATCAACCCTATCTCATCATCCTTTCCATGGATGGTTTCAGGTGGGATTATCCCGATAAAGCCCATACGCCAAATCTCGACA
>CAZVKW010000191.1:0-4419 GCA_964627945.1 uncultured Lentimicrobiaceae bacterium | reverse complement strand
TTCCGCGAAGGTGATACAATTGTTCTTCAAGCCAAGGTAGTGAATACGGCTGGCAAAAAAATCAGCGGTACTGCAAAATTGTCATTCATTGTTGATGGTTCAGAATCAGATTCTTACAACTATCTGCTTGACAAACAGACTATTTCCTTCAAGTCAATTGAAACTGCCCAAAGCACATTTGTTTCCTGGAAAATGATTGTTCCAGCCGTATCCGAACCACTTACCTTGAGGTTTTCGGCTACTTCCGGAGAATTCACTGATAGTGAACAGCATATGATTCCGGTTTTGCCCCGAAAAACATTGGTAACAGAAAGTCTTGTGTTGAACACTTCCGCCAACAGCAGCAAAACATTCAGGTTCAAACCACTTGATCCAAAGTTCAATTATTCAATGGAAAGACTTGAAATTCAAATAGTTTCAAATCCATCCTGGTATGCTATTCAGGCATTACCTTATCTTGAAGAAGAAATGTACAACAATGCCGAAAGCATTTTTAACCGTTTTTATGCCAATACACTTGCTTCGATAGTAGCTGCTCAGATTCCGGATGCGATGGAAGTAATCCGGCAATGGAAGGAGAAAAATCCTGAAGAACTTCAATCAGAACTTTCTAAGAATGAGCATCTTAAATCAGTACTTCTTCAGGAAACACCCTGGGTGATGGAAGCAAAAGCGGAATCGGAACAAAAACAGCGTATTTCATTGTTGTTCGACATCAACCGTATGCAATACGAAACAACAAATTCATTACAGAAACTGCTTGAACAACAAACAGTTAATGGAGCCTGGTCCTGGTTTCCGGGTATGCCTGAAAGCGAATATATCACCAACCGCATCGTGACAGGAATTGGAAAACTGAATAAATTATCCGGTGGAATCGCTGAAAAACCAGAATTCACGCAGATGACACAGTCAGCCATTACTTTTCTGGATCAGGAAATGCTGAAAGATTATTCATTGTTGAAAAAAGAAGGGAAACTGGCAAAATATTCACTTGGAAATGATCATCTCAATTATCTGTATATGAGGAGTTTCTTTGTGGATAAATCAATGAATGAGGCAGTTACAGAAGGATTTAATTTCATGCTCAATCATCTCCAAACCGACTGGAAATCCTTCGGTAAAGGTCAGCAGGCCATGGCTTCTGTTACGCTACACCGATTTGGTAAAGAAAAAGCCGCAAAGGCGATTCTGGCTTCGCTGCTCGAACATGCAATTGAGAACCCTGATCTTGGTATGTATTGGAAATATGCCGCATCTTATTATTGGTATACAGCACCTGTTGAGTCTCAATCACTGATTATCAATGCATTTGATGAGATTGGAGGTTATACAAAAGAAGTAGATCAGATGCGTACATGGCTGCTGAGCCAGAAACAAACCAGGCGATGGGAAAACAGCAGCGCCACAGCTGAGGCTGTTTATTCCCTCCTTCTTCGTGGAAATGACTGGATTCATCACTCAAAAGCTGTTCAATTGAAAGTAGGAAACGAAATAATTGAAACAGGAAAAACCTCCGGTCAGACACCCATGTTTACGAAGGTTTGGGATGCAGAAAAAATCAATTCGAAAATGCAGGAAATTGAAATCGTCAATCCAAATACATCCATGTCGTGGGGAAGTGCTTTCAGACAATACTTTGCTGATATTGACCGTGTTCAGTCCAGCAATGGACAGGTCAGCATAACAAAGGAACTGTTTATCAAACAAACAGGGCCAAATGGTCTTGAGATCGTACCTGTGAAAAAGCTAGGAATAAAAGTCGGTGACAAAGTAATTGTCAGACTGATACTTACAGTTGATCGGGATATGGAATATGTTCATCTGAAAGACCAGCGTGCTGCAGCTTTTGAACCAATAGATGTCATTAGCTCTTACCATTATGAAGGCGGATTAGGTTATTATCAATCTACCCGTGATGCATCAACAGATTTCTTTTTCGATCATCTGCGTAAAGGAAAATATGTATTTGAATACGAACTGACTGCTTTCCATTCAGGAGAATTCTCGAACGGAAGAGCCATTCTCGAATGCTTCTATGCTCCCGGCTTTTCGGGTCACAGCGAAGGAACAAGGGTGAAAATCGGAAATTGACACCAAGCTTAATAATACTGGTTTTATTCTTGATATAATATTGATTATATAGAAATATTTGAGCGGAAACGACTTACCTTTACTATATATTCAGGAAGGCAGCATGAAAAAATTTATTTTACTGTTTCTGTTTGTCAATTTCTATATGGTAGCTTACAATCAGCTTATCAGAGGAACTATTTCTGACAAGCAAAGCGGGCATCCGATTGCATTTGCATCTATTTATTTCAACGGAACATTTGACGGAACCATATCGGATCAGGATGGAATTTTTGAGCTTGACATCTCAAAGAACTCATCTATGCCATTAACTATCAGTGCGATAGGCTATTATTCGGAAATGATCACCAATCTTATCTCCAACGAAGCGCTGAAAATATTTCTAAGTCCGAAAGTAATTGAACTGAATGAAGTTGTCATCAATGCAAAATCTCCCTCAGGAATCAGGAAAGAGCATTTACAATTGTTCAGAACTTCACTTCTTGGAATAACAGCAAATGCATCGAAATGCAAAATCCTGAACGAAGACGATATATCATTCAGCTTGTATCATGATACCCTTGAGGCCTTCGCTTCGAAGCCTATCATGATCGAAAACAAGGCTTTAGGTTACAAAATCACCTATTATCTCGATAAATTTGAGTACGACAAAAAAAGCAAAACCATCTTTTTTTACGGGAACATTATCTTCAATGAAGATTTTTCGATTGTCGAATCAAAAAAAGAAATCTTCGAAAAAAGAAGAAAAGATGCCTATCTGGGATCGAGGATGCACTTTTTCAGAATGCTATGGTCAGATGAATTGGCTTCTGCGGGATTCAGGGTGAAAAGTGCAGATAATCTGGATCTTGACAGTAAAAGTATTGTATATCTGAATGTTAACGGAAAATATTTGCTAAATTATTCTAACGAAATGGAAGTTATTTTCCACAAAAACCGCAGTTCGATTGTCTTTCTCAAGGAAAAAATTTACTTCGATAAAAACGGATATTTCGATCCAATGGGCATTGGTTGGAAAGGCGAAATGGCAATACAACGCATTGCTGACTGGCTTCCTTTCGAATATTCCATCGAATAAAATGATTGCCAGACATATATAGTTTACCTTTAGCGCTCATGCCCTTGCCATTAAGGCAAGGAAATAGCCATAAAACTATGAAAATTTTGAAATTATCCTACCCTCTTTTTCTTCTATTGACTGTTGTATTTGTTTTCTCCCTTGATGGATGTACAAAAAGTGATGTAACAAAAACTGACCCTGTTATCAACTGGGAAAAGCCCGCTGACATATTTTTTGGAACCTTGCTCGACACAATCCAACTCAACGCAACGGCCAATGTCCCAGGCAACTTTATCTATTCTCCGGGTATAAATACCAAATTGAACGAAGGCTTAAATCAGGAGCTGAAAGTCGAATTCACTCCAAATGATGCAAATATGTATAATTCCGTAAGCAAAACTGTGAATATTAATGTTTTACCGGAAAGTCTCAGTAATGCTGTTTTTAATCCCGATTTGACCTATGGAAGCCTAATTGATATTGATGGGAATAGCTACCGAACCATCAAAATCGGAACGCAAACATGGATGGCAGAAAACCTGCGTACAACCAAATACCGCAATGGCGATCCGATTCCCGTAGTAAGCACCAATTCAGCCTGGGTGAGTTTAAACACTGACGCGTATTGCAATTATGAGAACACAAGCGATGATATTAAAATTGCCACGATGGGTCGTTTGTATAACTGGTTTGCCATCACAGATTCGCGCAATATAGCACCTGCAGGATGGCATGTGGCAACAGATGCAGAATGGTCAAGCCTGACGAATTTTTTGGGCACCGAAGGCAATGCAGGTGGAAAATTGAAAGAAAGAGGCAACAAACATTGGAACAGCCCGAACACTTCAGCAACTAATTCCAGCGGTTTTACAGCTCTTCCAGGTGGCAGGCGAGAATACGACACCGGACTTTTCATCAACGATACGTATGATGGTTTCTGGTGGACCAGTTCTGCCTACAATCCTGATTATTCTTGGTACCGTTATCTTCACTACAGTGATGCAGGAATTTTCCGGGCCAATTTTCACAAGCAATATGGATTTTCGGTACGTTGCGTTCAGGATTAGCTGATTTGGTGTAATTTTTTGTAAATAAATTTTCGACCTTATCAGGTATTTTATATCTTTGCACCCCCAATGTTCAACGCCCGGATGGCGGAATTGGTAGACGCGCTGGTCTCAAAAACCAGTGAGGTTACACTCGTGCCGGTTCGATCCCGGCTCCGGGTACAGAGAAAAAGGTTGTCGGATTCGGCAGCCTTTTTT
>CAZVKW010000190.1:0-4427 GCA_964627945.1 uncultured Lentimicrobiaceae bacterium | reverse complement strand
TCGGAACTGTGGTTTTTTCTACGGAATTAAATTTAATTACGCTTCTGAAAGACAGCTGGAAACAGATGGAATTATTATTGGCGATAAGCGTAATCGGTTTTTTGATTTCACTGACAGTTTTACTGGCCAGACTTGTAAGCCGACCTCTTCGGTTAGTTGGGGAAATCGTTGAAAACGAGGATTTAACAAAAATTCCTATATTAAAAAGGAATAGTCATGATTTCGAACGGATCGGAGTTCTGATTGAGCAATTTCTGAAACAAAAAAGCGATTTGGTGAAAGCCATGCAACTTGCCAAAGCAAGTGATCAAATCAAGACAGATTTCCTGAACAATATTTCGCATGAAGTAAGAACACCTCTCAACGGCATTGTAGGTGCATCAACTTTGTTGACAGATGACGACATCCCGAAGGAAACAAAAGTGGAGATGATTGGGATATTGAATGACAGTACACGCCGTCTCTTGAGGACCATCACCCAATATATGGATATATCCTTGCTGTCATCGGATAATATGCCATGCTATCCGGTCGAAACGGAACTGCATTCAATTCTTGATCCGATTCTCGATGAATATAAATCAGCCTGTCAGGAAAAAGATCTTCATTGGATAGTCCAGTTTCCAAGAGAACACAGACTTATTAAAGTGTTGGTTGATAAACTGTTATTTGAAAAAATTATCAATCATCTGCTCGATAATGCAATTAAATTCACAAAGTATGGTTCAGTGAAGTTCGGGTATAAAATCAAGCAATCTCATCTGGAATTCTTTATAATTGATAGCGGAATCGGGATAGACAAATCGATTCAGCCGAAGATTTTTAAAAATTTCTCTCAGGAAGACACAAGCAATCTGAGAAGGTATGAAGGTAGCGGTCTTGGTCTGGCAATCTCACTAAAAGCCGCTCAACTTATGGGTGGAAATATATGGTTCGATTCAGACAAAGGAAAGGGGACTAATTTCTATTTTTCATTGCCATATGAAAACAAACTTATAGTTCCTCAACAAAATGAACATGCTGAATCAAATAAAAATGCACGAATGAATCAGTCGGTTTTAATTGCTGAAGATGATGATTCCAATTATATAATGTTAACTACTTTGCTACATAAATACTTCATTGTGAATGTAAAAAGAGTATATAACGGAAAGGAGGCATTGGATTATTGTTCGCTCAATCCACTCCCGGGCTTGGTTTTAATGGATATCAGAATGCCCATCATGGATGGATATACAGCTACCAGACTTATAAAACAGGATTTTCCAGATTTACCGATTGTTGCTGTGACTGCCTTTGGTATGAGTGGCGATGAACAAAAGGCGCTTGAATCAGGCTGTGATGATTATATTTCCAAACCTATTAATACCCAAATTCTTCTTACCAAACTCGAACCATATCTGGAATATTTGCCCCCGAAAAACTAAGAAATTGGTTTTCAGACAGCAAGGTTTTATGATATAAATCAATAACGAGGCATATTATTGTGTTCTTGTCGTAAATCATACAGATTTATTCATATTTTAGCATCAGAAAGGAAATAAATTTTTCAGCATCAGGGGTATTAATCTATGGTAGAAAACAGATTTGACGAGAAAGAAGGAATTTTATACGTTAAAATCAGTGGAGAAGTCGGCCTTCAGGATATGTTTCAGGCAATGGGCTTTCTTATACAAAACAACTATTTACCAAAAGACCTGAAAATACTGGAAGATGCAAGGCAGGCCAAAGTTTTGTTTAACATCAGTGATTTGGATGAAATTTCATATAAAATGAAGCAGAGTCTGAAGGACTTTGATACAGTTCGGCATGCAGTAATTCATTCATCACCAAAAAACTCAGCTTTCACGATAATTATAAGCCAGAAGGTCAATTTCAATGGATATTTGTTGAAAGAATTTTCGTCTGAGAAGTCGGCAAAAGCCTGGCTGAAATTCAGGCAATAGTTGTTTGATCACAACAAACTCCGGTTATTTATAACTATTTCGTTTTCTTTGCAGCCATTGCTGGCCTTTGTAACACAAAAAAGCCGATCCAGCACCTATTATCGCTCCCGCCAGAACATCGCTCGGGTAGTGAACACCAAGCGCCATGCGTGAATAAGCGACTGTTGATGCCCATGCATAGGACGGTACAATCACATACCATTTGGGATATGCTATGCATATTGCTGTAGCCAGAGAAAATGCATCCGAAGTATGTCCTGATGAGAATGATGGACTTCCTCCGCTGGTCATCTTTTCAATAAAGGGGTAGGTTTCGAAAGGTCTGGGCCGGTTAACGTTGTATTTCAGAATGTTTGTAACTACAACGGCTGTAAGCACCGAAGCGCCGATATACAGCGAGCGTTTTCGGGTGAGGGTATCTTTCTGAATATAACTCAGACCAAACAACAAAACGGGTATTCCAAAAGCTACCGGTCCAGCTGAATTAGAAATGTGTTTTAAAAAGCCGTCGAAGTGAGTGTTCCTGTTGAGGTTGATACTTTTTAACAGATCAATGTCGATGTTTTGTGAAAACACAGAAATTCCTGTGAAAACGAAAATCAGTAGCAGGAAGTTTCTCAAAATATTTGATTCAGACATATACATAAACAGACAGGCTATTTCTAAAACCCAAAACAAGGTAAAATATTTCAAAAAAGACCCTCAATAACAGCAAAGATTTTTCAAGCTTTACTTTTCAAGCTTGATTTCATTGACTAAATTTGGTGAAATTTGGAATCCAAAAAACATAAACCACTTAATAACAATGTATTAAGTGGTTTATTCAGTAGCCTCAACAAGACTCGAACTTGTATCAAAAGTTTAGGAAACTTCTATTCTATCCCTTGAACTATGAGGCCAAAAGCGGCTGCAAATGTAGTATTTTTCTGCCTAAAGCGTCTGCTGCTGCTGAGAAAAGTTTCGGAAAACCCTGATGTTCAAGTCAGCGGCACTTTGAAAAGTTCTTTGTACAATGGACCTTCACGCCTGAGTATGCTTTCGAAAAGAATGATTTCGATTATTTCCGATTTCTGGAAAATCTGTTCAGGAACAGCTTTTAGAACTGCCTGAAATCTGGTTTTGTCATGGATTGTTTTGATGCGTCCGAGCGAGAGATGGGGGACAAAATTCTGTCTGTCGTGTGGAAATCCTATCAGATCAAGTTGCCGGATCAGGCTGTCGCCCAGACGGATGACCTCCGGATTCGTTTGTTTTGGTCCGATCCAGATTACGCGTGGATCGTAACTGCTTCCGAAGATTCCCGTTTTATCGAACAGCAGTGAAATAGGTTGAAAGCCTCTGACAGCTTCTATCATAGCTTGTTGGATCACAATTACTGACTTTTCTTCGGTTTCGCCGATAAATTTAAATGTAAGGTGCAATTGGTTGACGTTCACCCAGTTAATCTGATCATCAATCAGTTTTCTTTTGAGTGAATTCACCAGCTCAATCAAAGCCGGATCAGGCTGGATTTTTATGGCAATAAAGAGTCGTTTCATAGATTATTCTCGCGGCAAAGGTAACAAGACCAAGGCGGAATTACATCCTAATCTTGCCGAATTTCACGGAATGGAGAGTGAATAGACGTGAAAATTTCATGAATAATTTGTGAAAATGATAATATTGCTTACTTTTGCAGTCCTATTGGGGAATTAGCTCAGTTGGCTAGAGCGTTTGACTGGCAGTCAAAAGGTCATCGGTTCGATTCCGTTATTCTCCACTACAGATCAAGGGTTTCAGCGTTTTTGCAGAAACCTTTTTTTTTGTTTTTGAATATGGTTTGCACACATTGGGCTTAAAATTTCATGATACTTTTTCCACATTCAGATGCTTTTTGTAAGAAAACTTTGAATTTGTCGAAAAGCAGCCAAAAGATTGAATAGTCTGTGAAGAGTTACAGTGTTAGTATCTGAAAGTTGAATGTTATTCTGTCCTAAGTCTATCAATACTTCTTTCATTTAATCCTGATTTCAAAGGGAAATAAATCCAACAAAGTCCACTGAGAAAAATGATTCCGATTAGCAGCAAGGCTGTGCCGTTTTGAAAAGAAAATGAGGCTGATAGGATTGTTGGCAAAATTCCTACGATAGCTGATAGAATTCCGATGAATATTCCCAAGATAAGAAGCCATAAATTCTCTATAAAAATGAGCCTGAACAATGTTTTTTTGTTAAACCCAATGGCCTGAAGCAGTGCGATTTCTGAACGACGATCCATTAAATTTCTTGAAAGTACAATTCCCATCCCAATCGTTCCCAATATAACTCCTAGTCCACCCAACAACATGAATACCGAAAGATATGTGTTTGTTACTGAATAAAATGCAGCCAAACGATGTGATGTTGTTTCCATTTGAACACCATAATCAACCAGTGATTGTTCGAGTAACTGCTGCATTTCATTGGTGCCTGATTCATGAGCATCGATCAACATCACCCGTGA
>CAZVKW010000189.1:0-4489 GCA_964627945.1 uncultured Lentimicrobiaceae bacterium | reverse complement strand
ACAGTTTCCGAAAAAGCAGGAAAGTCATGAAGCAATGCTGTTTTCACCTGATTTCAGCCGGATGAGAATTCCTTTCAGACATAAACAGCAAAACCAGCCATTTTATACCTGCCACCGGATTGATTTGGATCATTTGATGTTTCTGCAACTCAAACAGCATGAGAACATCTCGGTTTTCGAAAATTGTAAAGTTCAGAAGATTGAAATTCAGGATGAGCGGGTATTGTTAACAGCCAATGATTCGTTTTTTGAAGGAAATATGCTTGTCGGTGCTGATGGAGCAAACTCGATGTTTTTTCGCACAATGAAGATGAACCGGATTCAAAAGGAGCATCAGGCAGTTGGTTTGACGTGTTATTATAGTGGGATCGAACCCCTGAATCAGAATAATCCGATTGAAATTTATTTTCTGGAAGACATTCTGCCAGGCTATCTGTGGATATTTCATCTTCCCGGAGGGACGGCGAATGTGGGCATAGGGATGCTGGCATCAGTTATCGCAAAGCAAAAAATAAATTTGAAACAGAAGTTTGAAGATTTACTCGCTGCCGATCCTTTCAAATCCCGGTTCCTAAACGCCAAACGCGAAGGTTTGGTTAAAGGTCATACGCTGCCTTTGGGATTTGATAAAAGAACTATTTCAGGAAACCGGTTTTTGCTTGCTGGCGATGCAGCTTCGCTGATAGATCCGTTTACAGGCGAAGGAGTGGGCAATGCTATAAGAAGCGGGAGAGTAGCAGCAGATCATATTGCTGTTTGCTTCACGAAAAATGACTTTTCGGCTGACTTCAATAAAAAATACGATAATGAGATTTACCGAAGGCTTATGCCTGAGTATAAGATGAATCATGCGATCCGGAATCTTTGCCGCTATCCCTGGTTGTTAAATTACGTTTTTGGCGCAGTCGATAGGTACCCGGAATTGGAAAAGAAGCTCAATCTTGCGTTTTTTGAACTGCAGTCGAACACCGTTCAATCGAAAATTGTATTCATCTACAAGACCCTGGCAATCTTTTCGTTTCAAAGATTATTCGTTTCGATATTTGGAAAAAGGCGGACTTAGGCGCTTCTGTTTGGCAATGTTTTCTGAATCAACATCTTCTGAATCAATAAATCAGCACAAATCCCTGCAGTTGTAATTCTTCTTTTCTGCGTTTTAGTTTATCCAGTTCCTGATTATTCATCCTGATCCGGTTGCTCTTCAAAATCAACAGCTGCATTCCTTTTTTATCAAGTAATTCCCATGGAAAGCGTTTTATCAGATTGCTTTGGACATCCAGATCGGTAAGCAGCGGCAAGTCTGTGAGATCAGGAATGTCAGTAATCTGGTTATGCCCCAGGCCAATCCTTTGCATATTCTTAAGTTGGCTTACCCAGGCCGGAAGCGAAGTAAGTTTGTTGTTGTGAACATACAAATTCGTCAGCTTTTTCAGGTTTCGAAGGGTATCCGGAAGTAGGGTGAGCTTATTGAAAGACAGATAAAGGTGGGTGAGATTGCTCAGATTGCCAAGGCCATCAGGGAGTGAACTCAGTTGATTATAATAGAAATCAATTTCAATAAGTCGGGGAAGTTCCAGAAGTTCATCAGGAAATACAGCAAATTTGTTTTCATAGAAATTCACATGTTCAAGTGTTTTTAGTATGGAGAAAGTCTCCGGCAGATTGCTGAGTTTGTTTTTTCCGATGTTTAAAGTGCGCAGATGTTTCATTTCATCCACATTCGAAGGGATCTTTTTGATTTTATTTGCACCAATTGATACTTGCTCAAGTTTCGCCAGGCGTCGAATAGAAGCCTTGCTAAGTCGGATCTTGTTGTAGTTTAGGTTTATTTCCCTCAGACTATCCAGATTCTTTATAAAGCGCGGAATGCGCCTGATTTGGTTTTTTTCAAGATCTAGAAATCGAAGATTTTTCAGCTTTCTGATACTTCGCGGAATCCTTTTTAATTTGTTGTCGTGAATCGAAACTACATACACCGATTCGCTGCTTGTAAAACGGACTTTTCGAAGTTGGTTGTTTTCAAGATGGATAGATCTTAAACTATCGGTCATAAAATCCGAAGCAGAAAGAATTTTTAGTTCATTTCCTGAAAGATCGATTTGTTTTATTTGCGTAAAACGCATCAGATCAGGAAGTTTTTTCAGCATCATTCTGCTCATATCCAATTGGTAGAGGGTAGAAGCTTTGGTTGTATCGAGCCGAAATAGAAATTCGGCTTGTCTCAGCATTGCTTCCTCCTCATATTCCAATCGCCATTGTCTGAAAAGCGAATCCTGCACAGCTTTGCTGATCTTGTCAGGATTTTGAGCAGTTATTGTTTGTAAACAGAAACAAATGAAGCAGGAAAGCAAGGTCAATCGTCTGATATTCATAGCAGAAATATGAGAACACAAATATAACTAAAAATATAGTTATAGAATATCTTTCGCGGAACTTTTTCGAAAATCAAATCCGGTTTTTATGCAACTCCGCACTCCGCACTTCCAACTTCGTGCTTCCGACTTCCGTCTTCCGTCTCCGGTCTTCCGGCTTCGTGCTTCTACCTTAGAAACCCTTCCCAAACATTTCCCAGAATTTAACTTCCAGTTCATGCCAGCGCTGTCGGGTGGAGGCTTCAAAATCACGTGTATAGTTTGTGACGAGTGTCTTTGCCTCGGCATCTTTATCAGCTTTCTTTAAGGCAATGACTTCTTTTTCAAGGTCTGGCATTTCTTTCAGGGCTTTTTCTTCGAACGAAATCACGTTTTCGAGCATAATATCCTTTGTTTTTCCCCAACTCACAGTAGCCAATTTATTGGCTTTGCGATAGGACCAGATAGCAGCATCTTCACGGTAACGTTTCTGTCCGCAGAACTCAAAACCAGCCGGCAGGGCGCTTGCACCTGCGAAAATGGGAATTCTTGGACTCTCACCCGGATTATCAAATGAAAACCATGCAACACCTCCTACTTCATCCGGAAGCCAGTCGCGGAGTTGAATTACATGGCTATAGGAGCACCATGCAACAGAAACAGTCCGTTTAAACTCAATGGTTCCGGGTGCGATGAAGTTAATGGTATTCATTGCATCGCGTGCGATCCATGGATTGGCTGCCGGACTAACAACGGTATCTTCGCCAATGGGTTTGCGGTTTTCATCAAATTTTTTGCGGATATATTTTACCTTCCGTGTCATATCATAAGGAGTGCCTTCGTAATTGGCGCGGTAAAGTTCTGTGATGGTTTGCAAACTAACTTTGTTTTCAGGCTTCACTGAGAAAGGCATTTCAGGCATATCCATTGATAGTCCCAGAGAAGGTGCAAGTGTGCTCAGAACATGGAATTCACGGATATCATAAGGCTTATCGCGGTGACCGTATGCTTTCCAGAAAACAAAATCACCTTCGCCATTCCACAAACCGAGTTCTTTGGCCACGGCTTCGGCATTATCCGATGCCATGAAGTAATCCTTGTTTTTGCGGTCAATTCTACCGATTCGTGAAATATTGGCCGAAATGCCAACATGATCATCAGGAATGCGTTGCGCAGCCCAGACACCCCCTTTGCGAACAGGCCCTTCTCCCAGGATTTCCATTTGCCATACTTCACTTTTGTCGGCAATGGTGATACATTCACCCCAGTCGGCATATCCATACTCTTTAATTAGAGCACCAATCAAACGAATAGCTTCACGGGCATTGTCACAGCGTTCGAGGGCGATACGCTCCAGTTCTTCAATCAGAAACAGAGAATTTTTATTCACAAGCGTATCAGGTCCGACAAAAGTTGTTTCACCGATGGCGAGCTGTTTTTCGTTCAGACAGGGGTAGGCAGTATTTAAAAAGGCGTATGTGTGAGATACCTGGGGAATAGTACCTGCAATCGTTACATCGCGCATATCCCAAACCGTTTCAGTTCTGAGTTTTCCTTTATAGATGATATTTTTAACAGTATCTGTATGATCCTGTGCGGCTTCCATTTTGAGCCAGGTACGGTAATTTCCGTCGCAGGTATGTGCAGTGATAACTGAGCCATCGGTTGTGGCTTTTTTGCCGACCATAATACTGGTGCAACTTTCGCCAAAATAGGGGTCCTGGGTCTCGTCCTGACTCATTAATCTGTAGAAGGACAAAAGTAACAGGGCTGAAACAAGCAATTTACGCATATAAAGGATGTTAAGAATTAAGGGCTATAAAGGTATATATAGTTTTGGAACTGCCAAAACCGGGAAGCGGCAGGCTTTCGATCGATTGTTGAAGCAGTTTTTTCCACTTTCAGATAAAGTTAACAAAGCGAATTTCACAAGTAATGATGCTTATAGTTGGACAAATAATAGAGGAGTTTTAAAATGTGTAAAATTTATTCAATTATAACTATCACAAAAACAACAATTTAAAAAATATTTTGCATTTTCTTCGTTTTTTATTGCAGAAAAATTTGGATGTATGGAAAATCTCTGTACTTTTGCACTCCCAATCTGACGGTAAGGGAAGGAAGAAGAGAGAGGTGCC
>CAZVKW010000188.1:2560-4636 GCA_964627945.1 uncultured Lentimicrobiaceae bacterium | reverse complement strand
CCGGGTTTGTTCACAATCAAAGTGTCGGGCAATGATCAAATTATTATCGTGAAATTTATAAAGGAGTAATTCCATGAAAAGAAATAATATAAAATCCTTTTTGATTTATGTCTTGGTTTTGATAAACTTTCAGGTATTGAGCCAAAGTAAATACATGACCATGGGCAATAATGCCTATGATGGAAAACAATATACCAGTGCGATTGAGTATTACACCAAAGCCTTATCTAAGTTCGATGGTGAAAAACCCGAGCGCAATCAGGTAGTTTTTAAACTGGCTGAATGTTATCGTATGATTAATGACCCCAGAAAGGCAGAGATAAACTACCAGCGTCTGATCAAAAACAAATTTGCTGATGAAAAGCCCGAAGTATATCTCTTTTACGCGAACGCACTTCGTGCTCAGGGAAAATATGCCGAAGCACTGCCTGTTTATGAGCAATATCTTACGAAGGCACCGAACGATCCGTTGGCGCTGGCCGGAAAAGCAGGATGCGAAATGAATGAAATAAAGAATCCGGATGAGAGCCGCTGGGCTGTCAAACCGATCAAAGAAATCAATTCATCTGACGACGATTTCGGAGCTGTATATACCGATAGCAAATTCAACGCTATCCTCTTTACTTCCAATCGGAAAGGAACAACCGGAAAGGAAAAGGACAACTGGACAGATGGCTATTTTTCAGATTTCTTCACCTCAACCAAAGGCAAAGGAGAAAACTATGTCGCTCCGATTCTGGCTGATGAAAGGGATCTGATCAACACCAAAGCCAATGAAGGCGCCGGTTGCTTCGACGATCAGTTTAAGAAGTTCTACTTCACGCGATGCGAAAAAATGAACAAAGACAAAGAATATTGCCGCATATTCGAAGCCTCTAAAGCAGGCAACAGTTGGGGCCGTCCACAACTTCTTTATTCCGACAGTTTGGGAAATTCAGGTCAGCCAGCCATTTCAACCAATGGTCTCTGGATGATTATCGCATCCAACAGACCCGGTGGACAAGGGGGAAAAGACCTGTGGAAACTGACGCGCTCATCCGAAAGAAAACCATTTGCAAATCCAGAAAATCTCGGAAGTATCATCAATACTCCGGGGGATGAACTGTTTCCTACTTTGTTTGCAGACACTGTTTTATATTTTGCTTCCAATGGCCGACCTGGTTTTGGGGGACTGGATATTTACCGTGTAATTATTGGTAAAAACGGAGTTTCAAATATAGAGCACCTTCCGAAGCCTATCAACTCCTATGCTGATGACTTTGCCATGAACTTTGAAACCAATAAAGAAAGAGGTTTTCTCACCTCCCGCCGTGATGGAGGAAAAGGTGGTGACGACATCTATTACTTCGAGAAACTAAACCGCAAAATATCACTGAAGGGTACCGTCAAAGACGAAATTACCGGGCTGCCGCTTCAGCAAAACACTGTTTTACTGACAACTACCGCATATGATACGAGCAAATTCATCACGGATGCATCCGGTAAGTTTGCTGTTGAAGAAGGTGTTCTTGAAGAAGAAAATAACTACAGGCTGATTTTCTCAAAAGATAATTACTTTTCAAAAAGCACCGAACTGGTAGTTGGAAAACTGAACAACGATACCACTTATCTTTTCGAAATCAGTCTGTTACCCATACCGGAAAAACCTATCGTTTTACCTGACATCTATTATGAACTGAACAAATGGGATTTGTTACCTCAGTATCAGGATTCGCTGATGGTTTTGGTGAAAATCCTCAACGACAATCCGAAGATTACTATTGAACTTGCCTCACATACCGATTCCAGGGCAACTGATTTCTACAAAGATACTTTATCATTGAAAAGAGCCCAGACAGTCGTACAATTTTTAACCGAAAAAGGCATCAATTCAGAGCGTTTGACCGCCAAAGGCTATGGGGAACAGGTTCCACGTGTACTTTCTTCTTCCATTACGCGTGATGGATTCACTTTTGAGAAAGGAACAAAACTGACAGAAGCCTATATTCTTGCCATCAAAGATGAGAAGAAGAGAGAGGCCGCCTTTCAGTTGAATCGTAGAACAGAATTTTCAGTAACCGGAAAAAACTTTAAATA
>CAZVKW010000188.1:0-2460 GCA_964627945.1 uncultured Lentimicrobiaceae bacterium | reverse complement strand
GCTGAACTATGCCTATCACAAATCCTTCCAAAACGAATCGAAAGTCCTGAGTTTTGGGATTGGCATTTCGATGTTGAACAAGACCATCAATTATGATCAGTTCAATCTGGAACAGCCGGGTGATCCTTTGCTTCAATACCAGCAGCCCGAAACCGGTAAAATGATGGATATCGATCTTGGAATCCACTACCGTCAAAATAAGAAGATTTATGCAGGCATTTCGATGAGCAATATTCTTGGTTCTTCAACAGAAATCGGCAATGTTCAATATGGCCAAAGCCGATATCTGTATGCGACTGCGGGCTATTACATTAAAATCATCGAGAAGCGAAAGGAGCAACTTTATATCATCCCATCGATGCTCATCAAATCGAATCTGGTGAATATGCAGATTGACATCAGCGCGAGAGCGGAATACAACAATCTGATGGCCGGCCTTTCTTATCGCCATCAGGATGCTGTTGCAGTTCTGGCAGGCATGAATTTAAAGGGATTCCGTTTAGGTCTTTCTTACGATTTAACGACTGGCAGTCTATCGGAAGTTTCCAATGGAAGTCCGGAAATTTTTGTTGCTTATTGCTATAAGATTGCTCCAAAAGTGAAACTCAGCAGTTTGTATAATACCAGATATTTGTAGGATTAATTGTTTTTTAGGTTTAATCACATTAATTTTATGGTTGAAAATTACTCTAGAATCGAAAGATTAGCATGAAAAGAAATGAATAAAACCATGATCTATATATTGTTAGTAATTTTTTTTTAATACTTTTCTTATCAAGTGAACATATTTGACAGCAAATCCAAGGATACTGATAATAGATAATATCCACAGTGTGACCAATTCGAATAGGTTCATATTGAAATTAAGATAAAAAACAAAGATGATGATCAATTTTCAAATCTTAAATAATCCTGATTATGGAAAACAGGAATTCATTCTTTTATTACATTACGAGTAGAGTATTTTATATATCATGAAAAAAGTCTTTTCCCCAATGAAAACAAATCAGGAAAAATAAATATATTGCATTATTTTGTTTATCAGTCATTTGTGCAACATTTAAAAAAGTATTTCAAAATAATTATTAGATGAAATTCTATTTACTATTTGTTAATATTTTAAAACATCATAAGTATTAAGACCAGTAATTATTTACTAGAAATAAAGAATAATTTACAAAACATTCTAATTTTGGCTCAACCATTAACAATCAATCATATGAATGTTCAATTCAATTTGATAAGACTTGTATTGATATCCTTTGGAATCTTCATTTCAAGTCATCTAATTTCGCAAAACGCCCCCATCACAACGGCAGGATCTGGGAGTGTTTGTCCGGGTGGTGCCATCTCCATCCCAATCACGGTGACAAATTTTAACCAGATCACAGCGATCTCCTTACAAATCGACTTTAATCCAATCTTGATAAATTATACAGGATACACCAACCTGAACAGCGCAATATCAAGCAGTTTTGTAAATGAGGTTTCTATTTCACCTACATTAAAAAAAATCATGATTGTCTGGTCTGATGTGACACCATTAAATCTGACAAATGGAAGTAAATTGCTTGATTTGAATTTCACGCTACTTTCAGGATCACCTGTCCTCACTTTTAACAATACCGAAAACGGAGGTGGAAACTGTGAATATGCGAATGCCACAGGTGATCCATTAAATGATTCACCCACAGCAACTTACTATTTGAATGCTTCAGTGACCAATACTGGTCCAAGTGCAGCCGGAACAATCAGTGGGACTTCTTCAGTTGATCAAGGTCAGAATGGAATTGCATTTTCTGTTCCGGTGATTTCAAATGCGACCAGCTATACATGGGTCTATTCAGGCACGGGTGCTACAATTCATGGTACAACAAACAGTATTACAATCGATTTTGCAGCCAATGCCACTTCGGGCAACCTGAGCGTTTATGGTACAAATACATGCGGAAATGGCACTGTATCAGCTAATTATCCAATTACCGTAAATCAAGTCACAAATAAAAACATTTCAGTTAAGGTCTTCCTCGAAGGTCCCTACACCTCGAATGCCATGAGCACAAGTCTGAACGGAAATATGCTAATTCCACTCAGTCAACCTTATAATACAGCTCCATGGAATTATGGAGGAACTGAGAGTGTAGCTACCGTACCTACCAGTGTAGTTGACTGGGTGCTGGTTGATCTGCGTGATGCAGCAACACCTGAAACCGCAACAACCTCAATCACCGGCTGGCCGAAAGCCTGCTTCCTGAAATCTGACGGAACAATCGTTGGTCTGGACGGAAGCTCGCTGCCATCTATCGGTAATCCGGCAATTACCAGCAATCTCTATGTGGTGGTTCGTCACCGCAACCATATTGCTGTGATGAGCTCCACCGGTATGGTTCTCGCTTCCAATACCTACTCATTTGATTTCACTTCAGGCCTGGGACAGGCTTACGGTTCCGGAGCCGGTTA
>CAZVKW010000187.1:1521-4778 GCA_964627945.1 uncultured Lentimicrobiaceae bacterium | reverse complement strand
TGATAATTTCTGTTGTTTTTCCAGGACGAATACAAAGCGTTGATCGTGCTATTTAAGAGCATGCTTTTGTTTTTGTTCATGGCCCCATCTTGAATACTCGATTTATTGAAGGTATTGTTCCCATACAAATCAAAGTTTAAGTCCAGGGTGCTCAGATGATAATCCGGATTTTGGTAATCTGATAGTTTAAAATCCGTTTGGGCAATGCTGACGATTGGGATAAAACCCAGATTCAGGAGGATAAGTAAAAAGATAACTTTTGTGGAATTCAAAAAGGTCTTCATGGGTCTGGATTTTAAGTTTGTGTTTGGTCGAAAAACGCATTAGATATATTATAAATGCATACAATTACTATGCCTGATTAGGTTGATTTTAGAATGAAACAATTACCCGTTTTTTGTAAATGGAATGTACAAAAACACAAAGACCACCCCATAATGGAGTGGTCATTATTGATTTGCGTTACCTAAAATTCATGGTTGCAAAGAGGCGATTCCCTGAATAGATTTGCGGATGCTATCGATCCCATTATTGTTATGCAATAAGTTTCGGTTCATTGCTGCCAGCAGTGTCAAAAACAATCATTGAGTGACCGGAATGTTTTTTGAATGATTTGTAAATTATTTATATCTAAACTTTTATCTTTGAATTGAAGAACTGCAGGAATAGTTGGTAGCTTTGAAAAATACCAGCTGCTTCTAATCAATTGTTTCAGGATATTTTTTGCTTACGATTGATTAAGAAGTATATGGAAAACTAGTAAGTTTGTTCTCTGTGTTTTAATAAATATCAATCTTTACTTTGAAAACTAAAACAAGCAAACAATGAAAAAAATAATCAAATTCGGCGAAGATGTTGAAGGCTACAACATCCCGGTATTAAACGAAAGGGAAATCAGGGCAGCTGCCGGAATCCTATTTGTGATGATGTTTCTCTCCATTCTCACTGTCATTTTCAAGCAGGATTTTACAATGCTTAAATATGCCGTCATGATTTTTCTGGCAGATATCGTTGTGCGGGTGTTTGTGAATCCACGCTTTTCGCCTTCCTTGATCATCGGCCGATTGATAGTCAGCAACCAAACCCCCGAATACGTTGGCTCTCAGCAAAAAAAGTTTGCCTGGTACATTGGGGTGACACTGGCATTAATCATGTTTGTGCTGTTGGTAGTTGTAAATTCTTATAGCCCGATCACAGGCATAATCTGCCTGATTTGTCTGATATTCCTGTTTTTTGAATCAGCTTTTGGAATTTGCCTGGGATGCAAATTTTATTCTTTGGTGTATAAAGAAAAAGCCCAGTATTGTCCGGGCGAAGTTTGTGACGTAAAATCAAAGCAGGAAATTCAGAAAACATCCTGGAGTCAAATATTGATTGTGATCGCGTTTATAGCATTTATCGTACTATTAGTGGTTTTATTTAAGGACACATTAAATGAACCACCTTTCGATCTATTCGGGCTGGAAACCCCAGCACAAACTAAATAATATTCACGAATCAAAATGCTGATAAACAGGTCTTATGCCCTGAAAACCAGCATGGGTATTTCGCTCTGAAACAGGATTTTCTTTGTCACACTTGGCTGAAAGAAACTGCTGATAAGGTTGCGTTTATGCGCCGTTACCGAAATCACTTCGATCTCTTTTTCGTGGATGAAATTCTGCACACCAGTCAGAAAATCATCGCTTTCAATGAGTCCGCATTCGATGTTGAATTCACTGTATTCATCCAATAGCCTGTTTTGCAGGCTTTTCATCTTGCTTTCTTCCAGTTTCAAACTGTCGAAGCCATGCACATGCACGCAGTAAATCTTCACTTTGAAAGGACGGGTGAACGCAATCAGTTTATGAATAGACGCAAAGTCATTCTCATCGAAATTTGTGGCATAGAGGATGTTACGCGGTGGACGGAAATGATCCGTATCGAAACCAAGAGGAACAGTAAGCACCGGTGCGCCCGATTTTTCGATCAGTTCGGCTGTTGTACTTCCGATAAATGTGCGTGATGAACGTTTCTTGCCATGGGTTCCCATCACAACAAGTCCGGGCTGAAAATCGTCGATCACACTCAGTATTCCTTCTACCGAGTTTCCCCTGATCAAATCAAAATCGATTGACACGCCCCGCATCTTTTCCTTTTTGATCCTGAAATTCAACTCATTCACCATGGCTTCAATCCGCTGATGTGCATCGGTTTGCTGTTCAACGGCAAGTTCTTCAAAATTCTGATGATATGAATACATTTCATTAAACGCAAAGGGTTCATTCACATTACTATACCATACATGAACCAGTCTGATATCGGCTTTTAGTGTCTGAGCCAGTTCGAGAGCATAATTGGCCGCTTTCACACTCACAGGCGAAAAATCGACCGGGACAAGGATTCTGCGCACACTCCTGAGCGTCTTAATGCTGATTTCCTTTTCAATACCGATAGCGTTTTCATGTTCTTCGATAATCCCGAGTGCTTCACCGGCATCAGATTCATTAATTCTTATCTCAACATCCTGCATTGGATCGTCGATATTAGATAAGAAACAGGGGATTCCGCGCTCTTCGAGTTCCACTTTCAACAATAAGGCCCTTGAATATGTGTGCCGTGCAATGGTGATGATATTTTCGCTTTCCATAAAAATTGGTTTTAAAATTCCATTATGCTGCTTTTGTCCTGTTCCTAAAATTACAATAATACAGGGCAAAAATCAAGTGTCTTGATAGAGAATTGGATGATTTTATCGGATATCTTTGAAAAGGCCCAAATGCCATGGTCTGAATGATTTACGAAAAAGCCCTGTCTGCATGAGATTTTGGACTATCTTTGTGCCCCAATATCAGATACATGAGCGAGAGTGAGCAGCGCAACCGGAAGTCCGGAAGCGGCCCAGGAAGCGGAAGACGCGCTAAAGTAAGCGGTGACCCCCAGGATAAAAGAAGAAATTACACAGGAGCAGAAGGGGAGCGAAATCCTTTTCAGCGCCGGACGAGGATCGGTACCGCGAAGCCGGAAGAAAATTCGAAAAGAAACTCATCTTCCGACAGACCATCACGCCCTTATGAAAGACGTGATGACAAACCTTCATTCCGTGACCGGAGCGATAGCCCGGCACGTAGCCCTCGCCGCGACGATGATCGCAGTCGTACTCCAAGATCAGACGATAAACCGTTCCGTCCGCGTGAAGAAGGAACTGGAGAACACAAAAGACCTTACAAATCAAGCTCTTCTGATAGCAGACCATTCAGAAGCCGTGAAGAAGGAAC
>CAZVKW010000187.1:0-1421 GCA_964627945.1 uncultured Lentimicrobiaceae bacterium | reverse complement strand
GAAGCCGTGAAGAAGGAACTGGAGAAAATAAAAGACCTTACAAATCAAGCTCTTCCGATAGCAGACCTTTCCGCAGCCGTGAAGAAGGAACTGGAGAAAATAAAAGACCTTATAAATCAAGTTCATCTGATAGCAGACCTTTCCGCAGTCGTGAAGAAGGAACAGGCGAAAATAAAAGACCATACAAATCAAGCTCATCTGATAGCAGACCTTTCCGCAGTCGCGAAGAAGGAACGGGCGAAAATAAAAGGCCCTATCAATCAGCTTCTTCTGAAAGCAGACCTTCCAGGTCAAATGACCGGCCATCACGTCCATATGAAAAACGTGACGACAAGCCTTCTTTCCGCGACCGGAAAGAAAGTCCGGCCCGCAGCCCGCGCCGCGATGATAGCAGTCGTCCGCCAATATCGGATGATAAACCTTTTCGCAGTCGCGAAGAAGGAGCAAAAAAGCCATTCAAAAGTAATCGAACAGACGATAAACCTGCTTTCAGATCAGACAGACCAGCGCGCCCTTTCACTGAGCGTGGTGAATCAACCGGAAAGGAAAGTTCAGGCGAAGGAAGAAAACCCTATGTAAAAAAAACATTCGGCGACCGTCCGGCAACGGGTGATCGTCCTTCACGTCCACGTTCATTCGAGAAAAGCAGCGGACCTGGCCGTACCGGAAGCTCCAGCCGTAAGATTGCAGCTCCAAAAAATGAAACCGGGCTTATCAGGCTGAATAAATTTCTGGCCGATGCGGGTGTTTGTTCACGCCGCGAAGCCGATGTTCTGATCACAGCAGGAACTGTAACCGTGAACGGTGAGGTAATCACCGAACTGGGTCATAAGGTGAGTATTTACGACAAAGTAAATTATGGCGGACAAACGCTGAACCGCGAAACCCTCCGTTATATTTTGCTGAATAAACCGAAAGGTTATATCACCACTTCTGATGATCCGTTTGATCGCAAAACCGTGATGGAACTCGTTACCAATGCCTGCAGTGAACGTATTTATCCTGTAGGTCGCCTTGATAGAAACACGACCGGTTTACTTTTACTTACCAACGATGGTGAACTGGCCAAAAAACTGATGCATCCACGTCATGGGGTGAGCAAACTCTATCATGTGGAGCTCGATAAACCCATTACCAAACAGGATATTTTACGCATTGGAGAAGGCGTAGAACTCGAGGATGGAATCGCCGAAGTGGATGAAATTGCCTGGGTAGCAAATGCCGAAAGCAAAAAAGAAGTTGGAATTCAGATCCATTCGGGAAAGAACCGTATCGTGCGTAGAATATTCGAAAGTATTGGTTACGAGGTTATTAAACTCGATCGAGTCATCTTTGCCGGACTTACCAAACACAATCTGCCACGTAGCAAATGGCGTCATCTGCTTCCAAAAGAAATTTCTCTTCTAAAGGGGATTAAATAA
>CAZVKW010000186.1:0-4787 GCA_964627945.1 uncultured Lentimicrobiaceae bacterium | reverse complement strand
ACAGACTGCTCAGGGTATCACTTGAACTTTCTACTTTATAACTATCTATAAAGTTAAGTTCATTTAATACTTTCGGATTATGAAATGAGATTTGATCGAAAAGTTTATGTGTCCTTAATCTGCTTATCGTCTCAGCCTTTGTTAAAACCCCTGCCTCAAAAAGTGAGAGCGTAGCATATAATGTGTCATTTGCAACCACCCCTTTCACAATGTCAAAAGGATGTTGAATATATTCTTTCCTGTTGGCAACGATAAAATCCAACCATTCTTCATTGGCTTTTGGAAATATTTTAACGGCATACTTGTCAGAAAAGAATAAATCATCGTTTACTTCATAAACTGTTACAATTGCAGAGGCATTGTTTCCCAGTCTTTTTTGTTTGATGACTACCCAATTTTCAGCCTGAATCCTTGAAGAAGTAGTATAAAAGCCCATTCCAAAATCAAGCAGACGCTGCGAATCCAAAATTTTAGGAATTTCAATTATGACTGAACTTCCATGATAAACTTTCATTTTCTATGATCAATAAAATCCGCAATAACAGAAATTATAGATTTCTTACCTATGGTATGCAAGCTTTCGAATGTCGATTGGATAAAATCAAACACCTGATACATTTCAAATACTTGCAAGGCGTCTTTGCCACTCATTTTTTTTTCTGCTTTATAACTCTCAAGGCAAAACAATTGAAACTTTTGATATTTATCTAATGTGATCATTTTTGTTAAATAAAATCCGGATATTCTATTTTATTTGTTGTCTTTTCGCCTTCGAGTATTTCGAAGAGTTTTTCAGAACTTAAATGCCAAAGTTTTGTTTCTTCATCACACAAAGATTCGTACAGCTTTGACGAGTATAAATATTCAACTGCCTGATTAAAATTCAATTGCCGCGTGTCGATTATCACAGAAATGATTTCCTGAATTTTAAAGTGGAAAAGTGAATCGAAAGCAGGCTTATTCATTTTAGTGAAAAGTGAAGAGTGAAGGGTGAAAATTAATCTGCTTACAAATCATTAGCCTTATGATTTTGCGTTTTGTGTTTTTAAATTGGTCTTAGCTGTATTGATCGAACTAATAAGCATATAAATGAGTTCTTTTTGTTCTGGTTCAATGGAATCGAAGGTTTCATTTGACATATACCCTTAATCTTTTAAGAGCAAAATCCAATAATTACATTCATTCGCTTCTTTTACCCTGTTAAATAAGATTTGAGAAACTGTTTGCTTAAAACAAATTCTTTCTGGTCAGTTATCAACCGCTTGTATATCTCAATAACCTTTAAAGCAAAGGAATAGCTTTTTTGACGGAGAATACTTTCGTTCAATTCTTTGCTGAACTATTTCGACAAAACTCTTACTTAGTTTCTATCTTCACACCCCAAATTACACTTCCCCAGCCAAACCCTTCACTATTCACTCTTCACTTTTCACTAATTCATTTGGTTTTGCTTCGGTAATCAGGGTTTTCCCTTTTCCAAGGCTGTTGTCGCGGCAGAGCAGAAAATCATTGGTTAAGGTATTGAGCTGTTGTGCAAATTCATTTATCTGAAAAGAGGCGTCAAGCCAGTACTTTCCATTGAGTAATTCCTTTGGGAAACTGGCTAAGCGCATGGCGATATCGGTTTCATTCAGGAGCTGCTTTTGAAAGGCCCAATGAAAAATTTCATTCCAATGAAAGGCATAATGACCTGCAAGACTCACGATGTCAACCACATCTTTGGGCTCGTCACGACTCACCAGTGCAGTTAATTTATTGGCAAGAATGTTCGCGGGATTGTCAATCGGAATATCCCTCAGATAAAGCGTTGTTCCCCATCTTTCCGATACATCATTCACAAATTCAAGCTTTAGTTCCGGTTCTGTTTTCAGGAGTACCCTCACAAAATCGTCTGATACAAGCGTCCTACTATCATCGATTTCATGATTTTTTCGGAGCTGATGGATGATTTTAGTTAATCTCTGACCAAACGCTTCGTTGCGGTTCGTGAAAAAATCAAGATCATCACTATAACGATGATGCAGATAATACCTTCCCAATGCCGTACCACCGGTTAGATAGAAGTCATCAAGCTCACCCTTCAATAGTGCAAGTACCTGATCCTGTTCCTTATACAATTTGTTGTAGTCTGTCGCGGACAAAGACATATCTTTTTGTTAAAGATGAAAATCGCAGTGACCGGATAACATCATCCGTTAGTAATTCCAATACCCTTTGTGCACTTAAAATCCTGATGATCGTAAACCATGGAAGCGTTTCGATCATTTTTCTAAACAAAGTACTCTCGGTATAGTGTCCGGCTTTCTCCTGTCTGCCTTCCAACACTGCAAGACAATCTTCCGGTGAAATATCATAATCCCACATCAGGCTTTTCAGGTAAGAAAGTTTTTCGGCGGAGGTGAAATTCATTTTAGTGAAGAGTGGAAAGTGAAGAGTGAAAAGTTTTTCTATTCAATCTATTTTAAGTTTGACTTTGCAGACTTTATTGAGCTGATCAGCATATAAATGATTTCTTTATTCTCTGGTTCTATCGAATCAAAGGTTTCATGAGTCATATACCCAGAATCCTTTAAGAGTAAAATCCAATACTCACATTCATTCGCTTCTTTTACCCTGTTAAATAAGATTTGAGTCGATTGCGAATAAACATTTTTCCATAAAACGTTTTCAAATATTTTTCCCTGTGAGTCGCATCTTGTTGATTCAAGCAAGCTTCAAAATAAATTAATTTCAAAGGGAGTCTGTTCTTTGTTGATTCAACTTTTCCTACGCAATGCTCCTCAAATCTTCGTTTCAGATTACTCGTATAACCCGTATAAAACTTATTATCTTTTAAGCTATATAAAATATATATGTAATAGAAATCGTCCAATCTGAAACGATTTAACAGGGTGAAGCGATACTCATTTTGGATATAAAATCAGGCTTTGATTGTGCAAATTCAGCTTCGTGAACCAAGGCTCCAATCGCTGTTCCTGATTTGAGAAATTGTTTGCTTAAAACAAATTCTTTCTGGTCAGTTATCAACCGCTTGTATATCTCAATAACCTTTAAAGCAAAGGAATAGCTTTTTTGACGGAGAATACTTTCTTTCAAATTTTTGCTGATATATTTCTACAAATCACCAAATTCCACTTCCCCACTTGCACTTTTCACTCTTCACTTTTCATTTTTTCACTCAACAAAGCTTCGCCCCCTGAGTCCCATCCTGCTTTGGATAAGATACTGTAAATCAATAAAGAATGCGACAAAAAGAAATATCTTATTCGTCTAAATTTTTCCAAACCTGCAACAACTTCTCCTTAACAAGGAAAGGTTTCTGCTGGATAAATTCTTCTTTTGTAAATACAATATACCGGATTTTCCGGCTGATCAGTTTCTGTGCTTTTTTCGTTAGATCTTCGAGATAATCATGATCAATCAGATCCCCAACGATGATCAGAGATAATTCCCTGCTGTCCATTCCTGAGGCCAGATCACCGGTGAGATACACCTCATAGGGTTCTCCCAAATGATTGATTACTTTATCAATAACCTCATCCATACCCACATACTTTCTTACCAGGCTGTTGATATCCGTGAAAAGGGGATGTGCCAGATTCGCGCGGTAGATCTTACGGTTCTTCTCGTTGTCAGTTGTCAGTAAACCAGCAGCTTCAAAACGATTCAGCTCCTGCCTGATCGCATTCGTGCTCTCCCCAAACTCAGGTTCCAGGCTGCGCAGATAGGCAGTGCTGTCGGAGTTCAGGAAGAACTTCAGCATGAGCTTGATGCGGGTGCGGCTTGTGATAAGGGCTTCGAGCATTAAGTTTAATCGTTTATTTGTTGATGCGTTGATGTGTTTAATCGTTTATTTGTTGATGAATTAATCAGATAAACAACTTTTGCGTAATGCATTAAGTTTGTTTGCGATCTTCTCGGTTTGCTGCCTGATCATCAAATAATCATCATGTTTGATAAATCCAAGATCATTTGAAATGATACTTTGATTGAGTAATTCCAATAAACTACCGTAGGCGATTTGATAAAAATGTGCCTGATCTTTCTTTGACGTTCTAGAACTTCCTTCAGCAATATTAGAACATATAGAGATTGCCGCCCGTCTCATCTGACTGACCAATCCATATTTCTCCTGATCCGGGTATTGTGCCGTCAGCGTATAAAGAGATCCGGTCATGAATCGGCTATCATTATAAACCTCGAGTTTTTCGAAGGAGAATTGGAAGTTGGACATTTTTAAGTTGAATCGTTTATTTGTTTAATCGTTGATGAGTTGATGCGATAATGTGTTTAATCGTTGATGTGTTGATGCTTAATGTGTTTAATCGTTGATGCGTTTGAGTGTTCAGTTGAAGTGTTGATTGTTCAGTTCAAATGTGTAAAGCCATTGGTTAGTTCATATCAAATTGCCTTGTAAATATCTGAAAAACAATTCAACGATTCAACAGTTAAACGTATAAACAATACAACATTTCACTAAACTGAGTAACAAAAGTACTCGTTATTTTAAAAAAAGCAAGTAAATGGATGTAATTTTTACGTTAAATTTTGGGCTATTAGGGTTTTTGCGTTGAGTAAAATGTGAGAACCATTGATTTAAAGCCAAAGTTCCACGACATCTTTTTACTGCGCTTGATCCATTTCGAACAGATTAATGGGAGTAGGGCTAGCTGTTCTCTTATTGGATAAAGGAGAATTTTATATTATTTAAGTCACCAACAAAGCAATATGAATGCTGTAAAAAAATGTCAGATTCATTCAGATTCCAAAACATGAATCACTTCATA
>CAZVKW010000185.1:0-4803 GCA_964627945.1 uncultured Lentimicrobiaceae bacterium | reverse complement strand
ATTTTGACGACGATGATTATTAATCGGTTCAGTCGAAAAGAAAAAGGCTGTCAGTTTTCTGGCAGCCTTTTTTGTATTTCAGGATAGCTTCAAAATCGACTCAGCGTAGTTTTTCCAACTCATTTCAGCAGTTGTTGTTGCTACATTATCAGGAGGAATTGGGTTTTGAATAGCTTTCTGCATCACGTTCTTCATCGATTCGATATTGCGGTCATCTGCAAGATAACCATTGAATTCATCCTTTACTGTATCGCTGAAATGCCCTACACGCGTGGCAAGCATAGGAATATTGAAATTGTATCCGATTGATTCAACGCCAGATGGTGTTGCAGTAAGATAAAACAAAATCAGATTATCGCTCACCTGAAAATACCTATGGACTTCCTCATTCGGAACGAATTCATTTACAACTACTACTGAATCAGCAATTCCAAGTTTCGAAACCAGATCCAGAGGCCTGTAATTGCGTTCATCGTCCTGTTTCTTAAGGAAAATGCTTTTGGCCATTCCAAATAAGCCGTTTTTAATTCTGGTGGAAAATTTCGTTTGATCCAGGGTTTGCCAGAAAGATTCACCAACAATCAGAAGGCTGATATCGTTTCGCTCTTTCTTCAATTCAGCAAAAGCCTCGATGGCCTGATGCAATCCCTTATATTTCCGGATAAAACCAAAGAACAAAAACACATTTTTGTTTAATCCCAGCTTTGTTTTTTCCTTTTCTTTATCAAACTGAGGATCAGGTTTAAACATGTCATACACAGGATGATAGAGTTGTAAGACCGGTTTTTTGCCATTTTCAGGAAAAGCATTAAACTGTTTACTTACAATGAATTTTCCTTTCGGAAAGAGAATCTGCAATTGTTCAGCTGTTTGTCTGGCATGAACAACGTAAGCATTGGCCGAACTGATCCCATATTTTGTAAACCGGTTATCGAGCGCACTTCCTTCTTTCTGAATGACAAAGTGCAGATCAAAAACCACCTTGATTTGTTTGTGTTTGACAAGTTTCCCGGCGATGTAACCCAGTGGAATTCCCTGAACAGCGATTGCCCATTGGAAAATCACCATATCCGGATCAATGCTTTGAATGAGTTTAACGGTTTTAATCCAGCTTACCGGACTGTTATAATTCGTGATATAATGAACTTTGATATTCGTTCCTTCCAGCTGATCAGCTTTGCTTTTTCGGTCGATGAAGTCGCGTGGAATAATTGCAGGATACTGCTGTGTCCAGGAAACGATATGAACTTCTGTACCTTCAATTTTGTCAAAGGCTTTGGCCAGCGAAGTATTATAGTTGGCAATACCGCCCTTGAACTGTGGACCGGGGCCAAAACAGACGATTTTTTTCATCTGAAACGATTTATGGATTCTATATTAAGTCGAAAATTGATGAATCTTTCGCTTATAGAATACTGATTATGAATTATTTTGCCCTTTTTCGGCTGCGATGCGTTCCAACTGTTTGTTGTATACACGGGTCATACCTTCTTTCACGGATATTTTTGGCTTCCAGCCAAATTTCTCCGTTACGAAATCCATATTGGCATAGCGTGAATGCACACCAACAGGTTTATCGAGTAATGGTTTTATCGTGGGTTTGTAACCGGCAATTTCTCCAAAAATTTCGATCAGATCGAGGAATGAAGTGAGTTTACCAGAACCAATGTTATATGCTGAACCATCTGTGATTTGATCAAGCAGAATAAAAATGAAATCAATCACATCGTCAATATGGACAAAATCGCGACCTTGTTTGCCGCTTCCCCATACTTCGAAAGGGTCTTCCTTACCGGCAGCACGTGCTGCGATAGCGGGAACCGGGTAAGCCAATTCTTGATCTTCACCATATCCTGAGAATGGACGGATACAAACCACCCTGATGCCATAATATTTTGCAGCGATCTGTGCAAGAAATTCCCCGGTGAGTTTCGACCATCCATAAGTCATATCAGGTGTACCCAGATTCTTTTTGAAATCGATATCACCCTCGCTCAGCGCAACAGCATCAGTTGTTGTTTGTAGACTTACCGGATAGGCTGCACTAGAGCTCGGGTAGAGCACTCTTTCGGGTTTGTGCTGTGTGATCCAGTAGAAGAATTCCGCGTCAATTGAGAGGTCCAGAGCCACAATCATCGGGTCACCGTCAATCTTTAATCTTCCGCCAACAATAGCAGCGAAATGAAATACATCGTTGAAACGCTCAAATTCGATTCCGTATTTTTCCTGAATATAGCGTGGGTTTTCACGCATATAAAACAACAGATTACGGAAATCGCCCTTCCAGAAAAACAATCTTTGATCTTTTCCAATTACTTCAAGATCCTGTCGCATTTGAGATTCAAATCCTTCGAACCATTCTGAGGGATGACGGCCGATCGAAAGATCGTCAATCATAAATATTTTATCCTGTGTTGTGTTGATCAAACGTTTTACCATGTTACGGCCAACAAAACCGCAACCTCCCGACACCAAATGTATCTTCATTATTTATAAATTATTGATTATTAATTCGTTCAGAAACAGCGTAGCCGCTGTTTCGATCCCGGTTTCCTAATGAAACAAGTTCAGCTAGAAAACCGGTCATAAATAACTGTGTTCCAATGATCATGGCAAGCAGTCCTGCGTAAAAGAGCGGTCTGTCGGTCATTTTATATTCTAGAAGGAATAATTTACCATAAGTCAGATAAGCGGCAATAATAAATCCGACTCCGAAAATCATAGTCCCCAATGTGCCGAAAAGGTGCATAGGGCGTTTACCAAATTTGGAGATAAAAGTGATTGAAAGAAGATCAAGATATCCCTTGATAAAGCGGCTGATACCATATTTGGTAGTGCCATATTTCCGTTCCCGATGATGAACAACTTTCTCTCCTATCTTCACAAAACCGCCCCATTTAGCGATTACAGGAATATAACGGTGCATTTCTCCATGGACTTCAATGTTCTTAATTAGGTCTGATTTATAGGCTTTTAGGCCGCAATTGAAGTCGTGCAGCGTGATCCCCGAGATCTTTCCAGTGGTCCAGTTAAAGAATTTCGAAGGAATTGTTTTAGAAATAGGATCATGACGTTTTTTCTTCCAGCCTGAAACAAGATCATAACCCTGCTCGCAGATCATTTTATAAAGTTCAGGAATTTCGTCAGGACTATCCTGCATATCGGCGTCCATGGTGATGACCACTTTGCCCTGAGAAGCTCTGAATCCTTCGTTCAAGGCAGCTGATTTGCCGTAATTGCGGCGAAACCGAATGCCTCTGATGTTTGGATTTTGTTTCCCAAATGATTCAATAACACTCCATGAATGGTCAGTTGAACCATCATCTACATAAATAATCTCGTAACTGAATCCTTCAGCCTCAATCACCCTCACAATCCACTGGGTCAACTCGGGAAGCGATTCCTCTTCGTTCAGCAGCGGAATAACGATCGAAATATCCATATTATATTTTAGACCGGAATCTCGCCGGTTTTGTCTTTTTTAATAAATAATGCAATGATGGCAGCGATAACGATTGCCATTAATGGAGACATCCAGATTGATTTTATAAAAGCAGCAGTTGCGTCTTTGGCTTCATCGAACTTTAGTTTAATATCATTCAATTGTTCTTCAGGAAGATTCATGTCTTCGTATTTAATTATAGCATCGTCAGCCATATTTGGAATATAATCAGGATCGATAATACCATTGAGAAGATAACTGAAAATACCGCTTATATACATAGAAATCAATAGAATAACAGCACCTCCAAGGAGAGCCTGTAAATAGGTGATCTTCTTTTCGAGGTCTTCATCACGTAATCTATTCACTCCAATTACGGTTATTGTAATCATAAATCCAAAAATGAGCACAGCACTAATTAAAGAAAATGCAATGCTAAACATGTTAATACCAAGTACATACATGATTACTGTGAAAATAATCATGACAAAAGCACTAATTAAACCAAATTTGACGGGTTTCTGAAAAGGTATCATAGCTGTAAGTTTTAAGGTTTATTGTTCAATTACTCTATTTTTTCTCCATGCAAAAATAGCAATTATAAAGGCAAATACAGGTGTCAATACAAGATTCAGGATAAAGTACATGACAGAAACAGAAAGAGGAGAATTCATCTGACTTACCATTTCCTTTTTCTGGCTGATTTCTTCAAGAGAAAGGACTCTGCCTCTTAGCAAAACATCTGCTTCCACCTGTGAGGCACGCATTCCAAAAGAGGGCTGATTCAGATATTTAATACATAGATACATTCCGGTCGAAAAAACGATTGAAATAACAATACCAGTTAACAAAGACAATTTGAAAGATTTTCCGAATGGAAGTGCTCCATTGTTGAAACGATTCCTTAGAAATATTGAAGCTAATAAAAAGGAGGCTAACGGAAAAAGATAAACCAGAATGTAATATACTGAAAAATAGTTATTTGAAAATAAGCCCATTCCGAAATACAACAAAAGCATCAGCAAGGCTGAAAAAATTCCAGCAACTAAGCCTACAAATCTGAATTGCCATTTGCTGTACATAAACAACTTAATTCTTAGTCCTGATGCAAACGTAATACTTCCCGAGCAATTTTCAAACTATTCGGCTGAATATCCTTAAACAGGATTTCAATGTGAAAAATCTTATTCATTTGTATTGTATTAATCAGATTGTGAGTCAGAGGATTAAATTATATCAGATATCAAATACTCAAAAAAGCCTGCAGGGTCCTTTGTGAAACCAAATAAAAGCGTACTTTTGCATTGGGTAAGTCTTATACGACCAGCTCCTGTTGAATTCCCCCAGGTACGGAAGTAAGC
>CAZVKW010000184.1:0-4833 GCA_964627945.1 uncultured Lentimicrobiaceae bacterium | reverse complement strand
CATTGGCACGCGAAAAAAATTGATATCAAAATCTGGTTGTTAATTTCCCGAATATGAAAATAAAACAAACCATTATTTTTCTTCTTCTTTTCACGCTTCATTTCTCTGCATTTTGTTCAGACAAGAACTATCAGAAACTCAGCCAGCTCGAAGGTGGAAAAATATTTGCTGTACCCACCGGTACAGTGGCCGACCAATTTGTGCTGCGGCGCATTCCGGACGCGAAAATAGTCTGGTATAACAGCGTTTACGATTGCGCCATGGCAGTTAGCCATGGTAAGGCTGATGCTGCTGTTTACGACAAGCCGGTCTTGTTAAATCTGGCTTCCAAAACAGGTGGAATGAAAGTCCTGGATGAATTGCTTGAACCCGACCGCTATGGATTCGCTGTCAGAATGGAAAGCATTGATCTGAAACAAGCGATGGATCTCCTGCTGAAAGAGTTGAAAGCCAATGGTGAATATGAAACTATGCTGAACCGCTGGATGCCTTCGAAAGGCGAACCAGGACCGATGCCTGACTTCCCTCTTAATTCCTCATCATCTGACCTTATTTTCGGAACAGCTGCCGTTTCAGAACCCATGTCGTATGTGGATCAAAATCAGAATATTTCAGGTTTTGATCTTGAACTCGCACACCGACTTGCACAAAAACTCAATAAAAACCTGAAAGTCGTCAATATGGAGTTTGGGGCTATGTTGCCTTCGTTGCTTTCGGGTAAGGTGGATATGGTTGGTGCGGGACTTTCCATTACTGCTGAAAGAGCAAAAAGTGTTCTATTTTCCGATGCCTATTATGAAAGTGGGATTGCCGTTCTAGTGCAATCGTCAGAAACTCCAATATCAGAAACTGCTGATCAGCCGGAATTAAAATGGAAAACCCTGGGTGTGCTTACTGGTTCAGTACACGAAGGTTATGCAAAAAAGAATTATCCCGATATCCAGATTCTTACATTCAATATGCGCTCAGATATGCTGCTTGCACTGGATTCTGACAAACTGGATGCCGCTATCATGGATGAGATTTCCACACCGGAGGTTTTTGCTTCGAACCCATCGCTGACAACTTTAAAGAAAAATGTGATCACAATTGATATCGGTGCTGGTTTCAGAGACGATGCTGATGAACTCAGAATGAAATTTAATCAGTTTCTTAAAGAGATCAGAAGCAATGGTATATACGAACAAATGGACAAACGCTGGTCAAGTCAGACGGATGCAAAAATGCCGGAACTAGTTGTTCCTGTAAACGCTGAACCATTGAGAATCGGTATTGTAAGTGATCTTGGATTGCCTTTTGCGATTAAAACAAACAACGAATTTCAAGGATTTGATGCCGAACTATCGACACGTTTTGCCATTTATCTTGAAAAAAAACCGGAAATGATCGATATGCCATTCGGAAGTCTGCTTCCTTCCATGGTATCAGGCAAGATAGATATTATCACGGCCTCGATGATGATCACCGAAGAACGGGAAAAATCAATTGATTTCTCTGACCCGTATTATGCCTCCGGTGTGAGTATTATTGGAAAGAAAAGAAATGCCAACAACGATAACAGCAACAAACTGGCAGTTCTTGATGATATCAAAGACAAGAAAGTAGGAATCTTCACAGGAACAGTGCATGATGCTTTTATGCAGAAAAAGTTTCCGGATGCGGAAGTTTCACGTTTTGAAAGCACGGCAGATATGATCATGTCGCTTAAGAGTGGTAAAGTTGATGCCGGAATGTTTGATCGGATCACTGCAAATCTTGTTTTGAAGCGCAATCCAGACCTTGGTCTGCTTACTGATGAAGTTCTGGATATGCCACTGGGCGTTGGATTTAAAAAAGAAAACATTGCTCTTTTAAATGAGTTCAATGCATTTTTGAAAGAAATCAGGTCGGATGGAACCTATGACAAAATGCACAAACGTTGGTTTGAAGAAGATGCTGAAGAGGCTATTATGCCTGATTTTCCTCTGAATAAGAATGGAAAGGCGCTTGTGGTGGGTGTTTCAGTCGAGGACCTTCCATATGTGGCGCTTATGAATGGAAAATTTGTTGGTTTCGACATCGAAATGGTACAGACTTTTGCATCCAGGCGAAATTATAAGCTTGAACTGGTTTCAATTGAGTTTCCTGCACTGGTAGCAGCACTTTCATCAGGAAAAGTTGATATGATCACCGATGGAATTGCGATCAGCGAGGAAAGGGGCAAACAAATCAATTTCTCGGATGAATATGCTGTTTTTCGCACTTCTGTTATTTCCTTAAAGTCAAACCTTTTAAAATATAAAGACGAAAAACAGCTCGTTGTCACAAAATCGTTTCTCACAAAACTTTCCGAAAGCTTACATAACAATATTATCCGCGAAAAAAGGTATCTGATGATCCTCAGGGGTTTGTTGTTAACCATCGTCATCTCAATCTTTGCCGCTACAACCGGAACTTTGCTTGGAGGTTTGGTTTGTTTCATGCGGATGTCGCGCAATAAAATCATGAACAAAATTGCTTCTTATTATATTTCACTTGTTCGCGGAACACCGGTTCTGGTCTTACTGATGATCATTTATTATGTAGTTTTTGCATCAGTCAATATCAGCGCTGTTCTTGTTGCGATTATCGCTTTCGGAATCAATTTTGCAGCATATGTCTCAGAAATGTTTCGGACAGGCATCGAAAGCATCGACAAAGGCCAGAAAGAAGCTGGTATCGCTTCGGGATTCACCAAAATACAGACATTCAGGCATATCATCATGCCACAGGCCCTCCGACAGGTTTTACCTGTATACAAGGGTGAGTTTGTTTCTCTGGTAAAAATGACATCCATTGTAGGGTATATCGCTGTGGAAGATCTGACAAAGGCAAGCGACATCATCCGCAGCCGGACCTTCGATGCATTCTTCCCGTTGATCATGGCCGCAGTTATTTACATACTTATTTCATGGCTGTTAACCCTTATTCTTGATTATGTTGAAATCAATGTTGATCCTAAAAAAAGACGTATGTCTCAAAGAAAGGAGGAACTGAAATGATCAGTATCAGTCATTTATCAAAACATTTTGGCGATCTGGTAGTGCTAAAGGATATCGTTGCTGAAATTCAGAAAGGTGAAGTAATTTCAATTATCGGTCCTTCCGGAACCGGTAAAAGCACCTTGTTGCGCTGCCTGAATCTGCTTGAAACACCCACCGGAGGAAACATTTTTATTGATGGAGTCCCACTACTCGACAAAAAAACGAATGTTCCGAAAATCAGGCAAAAAATGGGAATGGTTTTTCAATCCTTCAATCTGTATGCGCATCTCACTGTTTTGGAGAATTTAACCTTAGGTCCGATAAAATTGCTTGGAAAATCAAAAGAGGAAGCGAAAAAGAAAGGTTTCGAATTGCTAAAACTCGTCGGTCTGGCTGAGAAAGCGTACAATCTGCCCGAAGAGTTGTCGGGCGGACAAAAACAACGTGTCGCTATTGCACGTTGTATGGCCATGGAACCTGAGATTCTGCTTTTCGACGAACCGACATCTGCCCTTGATCCAACCATGGTAAGCGAAGTGCTTGCAGTTATCCGCAAGCTTTCAAAGGAAGGAATGACCATGCTCATCGTTACGCATGAGATGGAATTTGCCCGAAATACTTCAAGCCGTGTATTTTATATGGATGAAGGAATCATTTATGAAGAAGGTCCTCCTGAACAGATTTTCGAAAATCCTTTACGCGAAAAAACAAAAGCTTTTATCCATCGTATTCGATCGCTGGATATCCCGATAAAATCAGCAGATTTTGATTTATATGCGATTCAGGGAAGTCTGAGCACTTTCTGTGAGAAACATCTGATAAGTCCGCGTGTGAATGAATTTGTTCAACTCATTGCTGAAGAGGTATTGTTGCTACAAAAAGATTTTTCAGACGTTCATTTGAAAATTTCCTACTCAGAAAAGGATGGAACTGTAAATATTGAATGCATTAGCCGTGGAATCCAGTATGATCCGCTTAGTGACAAAGAAAAAGAAGACGATATTGGTCTGATGCTTATCAAAGGGCGCTGTCAGCGTGTTGATTATTACTTTGGAGAAGGGCAGAATCATTTGCTTTTGAAAATTAATAATGCATGATTAACCTGATATTGAGTATTTTACATAAAGGAGAATAATTTATATGGAAGTTCAATTAATACAAAAAAACGGATATACCAAAGCATTGGTTGCTGGCCGTATCGACACCGTCACTTCAGCCGAATTTGAAAGTGCTGTGATGAAAGCATTTGAATCTGAAAAACAGGCAATAGTAATCGATTGTACAAAGCTGGATTATATCAGCAGTTCAGGTTTACGGGTATTTCTGTTGCTTCAGAAAAAAGCAAAAGCGAGTGCTGTTTCACTTAGTGTGTGCTGTCTAAATCCATCCATCAATGAAATATTTGATATTTCGGGCTTCTCAGGGATTTTCACCATCCATTCTGAATGGAAGGATGTGGAATGATATTCTGACCAATTTCTTTTCGCTCCTGGATAGATTTCGTGGTATTGAGTGATTCGTACTTCTTCACCAGTACCATTTTCCCTGTCATCAGATTCCTCACAAAGAAATAAACAAACCAAGTTTTGTGTATATCAACCTGTGCATTGAATTATTGTGGAAGGACTGCGATTTTTTCTCTTTTCATATCATCGGATTTTATTTGCCTCCGGGCCTTCCGATGTGCAGTTCTTAAAAACTGTCAATTAGTACGTAACAGACTGATATTAATCAACTTGAATTCATTCGTCTAGGCAGTATGATTTGAACTAGCGACCCTCCCGATCAAAATCGGGATGCGCAAAAAAAAACCGTCTCATTCTCCGGTTTG
>CAZVKW010000183.1:0-4919 GCA_964627945.1 uncultured Lentimicrobiaceae bacterium | reverse complement strand
ATCAGTTCGGTGGCCGGATTACGTGGAAACCGTTCTGTTCCATCGTATAATGCAACGAAAGCCTTTCAGATCAATTATTTAGAGGCTTTACGACAAAAAGCAAAGCACTTGAAAATTCCTGTCACCATGACCGATATCCGCCCGGGTTTTGTTGAAACCGCCATGGCAAAAGGTGATGGACAGTTCTGGGTTGCCCCGCTTGACAAAGCATCCAAACAGATTTTTAAGGCCATCGAACAAAAAAAGAAAATTGTTTACATCACAAAACGATGGTGGCTCGTGGCGAAAATCCTGAAACATATTCCTCCGCTCATCTACGATCGCATGTGACAATTTCATTTCCATTACTAATTGAATTACATTTATAGAAATTATTTACCAATCAAATGAAACAAATTCTGCTAAGCATTTTTGCCTGTTCACTTATGTTGACGGCTTTTGGTCAGGAGACCAATCAAAAGAATCATCATTCAGCAGCTTGGAAGAAATTCAAAACACAGAAAACAATAGAAAACCGCCAGCACAATCGGCCTAAAATGAGAGCTTCTACGATTTACAATCTCAAATCGGCTTACACCATGATGCAAAAAATGGATAGTCTGGTTGTTGTGGATTCATATGATGGTCAAACTGAAAACTCTTTTAAAGATAGTTTTACATACAACGATCTTGGAATGATCACTTCATTTACCGAATCCGAATGGGACTTTGAGCAAAGTAACTGGATCGAAAGTTATCAGTCAGTTTTAAATTATAATGCTGATTTGAATCTTTCGGAAGATATTTCATACAACTGGGATCTAACGAATAATCAATGGGTTCCAACTTCGAAAGAAGCATATTCTTATGATGAAAATGATACATTGAGTCTTGTTAGTGGCTATTTATGGAGGCCCGATTCGGAAAGTTGGATGCTTGATTATCAGGATGAGTATACTTATACAACCAACGCAATAACACTTACCCGATTCATATGGGATGAACAATCACAGAATTGGATCATTGGCTATAAAACTGAATATCAATATGATACAGAGGGTAAACTTCTTTTGGAAATTTCTTTTGCCTGGAATCCGGTTGTAAGTATCTGGGAAAATCTGAATAAAAATGAGTTTGCATACAATAGCAACGGTAAGCTTGAAACACAAATCAGCAGTTATTGGTATAATGAATTCCAGTCATGGGATTTTGGCCAGAAAGAACAATATTCTTACAATGCTGAAGACGATATGACTGTGCATAACAGCTATGAGTGGGATATTTCGCTGGAACACTGGACTCCCATGTACAAAGAGGAAAACACATACAATAATCAATTCACTTACAATGAGTTGATTGTTCCTGATTTATTTGAGAACAATGAAGTATATTTCAACCATATGCTCACATCCCTTTCCGGTTATGAATACTATGAAGGTGTTTGGGAATATCTTGGCCTTATCAGTTTCTATTATTCGGAAATTGACATTACCGGTATTCGGGATAATCAACATGAAGAATCGATCATATTTCCCAATCCAGCCTTTGATCAAATCAGCCTGTCATGGAATGAAAACACACCAACCATGCAACTCGAAATTTACAATGCTAACGGCATATTGGTTTTGAATCAACGGGTTGACAATTTTTCAGCTATTTCTATTTCCTGCTTATCAGAAGGCTTATATTTATTCAAACTTTCTGACAAACAAACCATCAGGCATCTGGAAAAAATCATAATTTATTAGTATTAAAAAATGAGAAAAATATTCCTGATAATTATCGCCCTTACGTTTTGTTATCAATCGAATGCTCAGGAAATCAAGCTGATATCGACATTCTCGGTCAGCAGTTACGAACATTTTCATCAAAACTTTGGTTATGGAATTGGTTACGACCTGGTAATTCAATCGAAAAATAAACTTGGATTAACATTTTACCAAAGTTTCAATCGTACTGATTATTCCTATGTGTTTGAATCAGACAGTGATGGAAAAAGTTACTACAGGGATGTAAGTCCAAAGAACCAACGTCTCATATTTTCAATTAATTACAGTTTTTGGCTGGCAGGAACGCAAAAATCAAAGTTTTTTATCAGTCCGGATATTGGGCTCAACAGCTTCCGAATTAATGAAACCGGCACCGAAAAAGATAACCTTGAAACAACGATTACTTATCCATACAAAAATGATTATTGGGAAAACTTCAAACCAGGAATCGGCTTATCGTTTGAATATCAAAGACAAATTATTTCTGATAAAATATTGCTTTCCTTTTCTGCCCATCCTGAACTTATTATCTTTTCAAAGTTCGGATTAAAAGGTTCAAATACGTCTCCGATAAACGGTTTCATCAATTTTCATCTGATGTTGAAATACAATATGTTAAAGACGAAAACAACTGTACAAAATTGCAGCATGTAAGGCGGAATTAAAGCAATAATATACACTTTCACAAGTGATTAGCTCCTTCTAAATCACAGCTAAACCCTAAGCGTGTGGTTTGTTCCCCTGTTGAATTCCGATAAAATAATCTCACATGAAAGACGGAACAGAAATCTACCAAAAACTCCTTGTGTATTTTGATGTTGAAAATAGTACGAGCGATTTTCAGAGCGATTGTATGAGTTGCAAAAGCTGATCTTTGCGGCGGCGCGAAACCTCTATCTGGCTTCCGTCGCTCATGATCAATGTTCCACCATCTACTTTCAGAAATTGCTCAACGTATTGCAAATTCACCAGATGCGACTGATGAACCCTGAAAAACCGGTAAGGACTAAGCAGTTCGTCGTATTCCTTTATGGAGCGTGAAACCATAATCCTTCGGCCTTTGGTGGTAAAAAAGGATGTATAACTTCCATCTGATTCACAGCGTATGATATCCTGAATATTCAGCATCGTAATCCCTTCGAGTGTTGGAAGAGAAATCTTTGTCCTTTCAGCTGGTTTGCTCAGCACGTCCTGCAGTCGTTCATCCAGTCCTGAATTAAGTAAAGGTTGTTCCCTTACCCGGCTCAATGCTTCGATAAGCATCTCAGGATCAACGGGTTTCAGGAGATAATCAATGGCATTAAACCTGAAGGCGGTGATGGCATAATTATCATGTGCGGTGGTGAAAATAACCTTGTAATTCGACGATCCGAGCTGTTTAAGGATATCAAAGCCTAAACCATCGGGCAAATGGACGTCCAGAAACAATAACTGGGGTTTGTGCTGTGTGATTAGTCGCACGGCCTCGGCTACACTTCCGGCTTCGGCTACAATTTCAATATCTGTAGCTTGCAGATTCATTATCGTCCGCAGATTCTCTCTGAAATGAGGTTCGTCATCAACTATAATTGCTTTGATCATTTTCTAATTTTCCCTTTCCTGAATTGGAAGATATAAAATTACGCGTGTTCCGTGTGTCTCGGACGATTCAGCATTCAAATCCTCATAAACTAGTGATGTCTTGCTGTGATATTCTTTTCTGAGTAAATCAATACGTTCTTCTACTACCTTGCTTCCCAGTGAATTGTGGCCAGATTTTTCGGATTTCTCCGAAAGACTTTTATTTCGTCCTACCCCATTATCGGTGATGGTGCATTTGATGAGTTCATTTTCGAGCAAGTATTCAATCTGTAAAACACCTTCCTGTTCAGGGTTTTTGAAAGCGTGCAGAATGGCGTTTTCGACAAAGGGTTGTACCATCATAGGCGGAACCATGATGAAGTCAGGTTCATCGGCGATTATATCGATTTTGTAGGAGAATCTGCCCGGAAACCTCTGTTGTTCCAGTTCGAGGTAAAGTCGGAGCGCTTCCTTTTCTTCTTCCAATGGGATGAATTGCCGGCGCGAATTTTCGAGTATCGACCGCATGAGTTTGGCAAAACGCATCAGAAACTGCTGGGCTGCCTGTGGTTCATTACGACCAATGTAGTTCTGTACAGAACCCAATGAATTGAAAATAAAATGCGGATTCATCTGTGAAAGCAACATTCGCTGCTCCAGATCGGCTTTTTGTCGGGCCAGCGCAACGCGGGCATTTTTTTCACGCAATCTGAAACGTAAAAAGATAATATAGCCACCAAGCATGAGCAGCATTGCCACAAGAATGGTAGAAAAAAGAAACAGTTTCTGCTGTAAAAGGGCGTCTTCCTTTTGCTGAATTGTCAGATCGCGGATGCGTTGCTGATCGAGCAGATTGATGATGTTTTTTTCTTTTTTCTCGGTTTCGTAAATGACGTTTAATTCATTGATATTCTGCAAACTGCCTGCTGTAAACAAGCTATCGGTATTGCTTTTGAATTCTTTGAAATATTTGAGTGCCTGTTCAAAGTTTCTTGTTTTCTCATAATAATCAGCGAGCGTTTTGTCCACTTCCATGCTCAGTTCGGTTGATTTAACTTCCTCTGCAAGACGGTGAGCTTCCAAAATATACTCTTTTGCGTTTTCAGGCTGGTCTTTCAACAGATACACATTGGCAATATTGCGGTTTCTGATGGCCGCTTCGTATGATAATTTTTGTGTTTTGGCAATATCAAGCGACAATTTCATATAGTTCAAAGCCTGGTCATAATCCAGTTTCGCTTCGTACAAACCACCCAGATTTGAGTAAATCTTGCCAATATTTGCTTGTGCACCAAGTGTTTGATAAATTTCGAGGGCTTTGTTGTAGAAATAAACAGCCGAATCGTACTGTTCAAGCATTTTATAACTGATCCCCAGATTTAAAGCCGAATACCCTTTAATTTTCGGACTTTGCTTTTCAGTCAGAATTCGGTAAGCACGATGCAAAAAACGGCGGGCATCCTGATAATTGTTCAGTTTGATAAAAAACGAACCAACGTTGTTAAGCGATGTTGCCAGACTCACGGTATCGGGCATCTGCTCTTTGATTTTCACGGCCCGAATCTGCCATTCAACTGCTTTTTCAAAGTTTCCGAGCTTGTAACTGGCAAT
>CAZVKW010000182.1:1248-4957 GCA_964627945.1 uncultured Lentimicrobiaceae bacterium | reverse complement strand
GTGGTAATCGTTGGGATGCAGCCGGCAGTGGCCATTACACTTGTCGAACTTGGGCTCGAAATGCCCGGGGTTGATACTGCACTGAATATGGAAAAAGGGATGGAGATGCTTGAAAGAAAGCTCAATATCCGGAAAAATGACGCTTATTAAAACCAATTTCAATGCACGATTTTACTTATGATTTTAAAAGTGAATTGCTTGGAAATTTCACGATTGAAACAGAGTATGATATTGTTACTGTTAGACAGACCATCCGGCAATTTGCCAAGGATGCAGGGATGGGTATTGTCGATCAGACCCGTATTACTACTGCAGTGAGTGAATTGTTTCGCAATATGTATAACTATGCTGGGGGAGGCGAGGTAGTAATTGAAAGTGGAGAAGTAGAAGGCCATCATGCCTTGATTGTTACTTGCATAGATAAAGGTCCGGGAATAGAGAATCTCGAATTGGCTATGAGCGATGGTTACACTTCAGGAGGTGGTATGGGATTCGGATTGCCCGGTGCAAAAAGACTGGTTGACCGATTCGAAATTCAATCAAAAATGAATGAGGGAACGACCGTACGGATCATGAAATGGAAATAAACCGCAAAAATATTCTGAGTATTCAGATTGAAAATGAATCTGATGTTGGTATCTGCCGTCGGAAAGCGGTCAGCCTTGCTACTCAAATGGGCTTTGATGAGGTAAAATCCGGCGAAGTTGCAATAATGGTTACCGAATTGGTTACCAATGTAATAAAGCATGGAGGTGGTAGTGGAAAGTTGGTTATTTGCCATTACAGCGATGATCAGCGTAATCAGGCCATTGAATTCTGGTGTTGCGATTCGGGTGAAGGTATCAGTGATTTCAGAAAGGTGCTGAAAGATGGATTTTCCGAGAAAAATTCACTGGGAATCGGAATGGGAACCATACGTCGTTTCTCTGATGAGATGGACATCAATCCTCCTTTTGCCGGGGAATTCAGAGAGTCCTATTTTTCTGGTCATCCACACTTTAAAAATTGTATCAGAACTTTGAAATACTTGCCTGTAAAACATTGGATGGGGACTAACCGAAAACTTGAGACAGGAGCTGCATCACGCTCTAAACCGGGTGAGTCATTGAACGGTGATACCTACCTTGTTACGCATCTTGGGACAAACCTTTCCGTTGCAGCCGTTATTGATGGTTTGGGTCATGGAGGCGAAGCAAATCTGGCATCGCAACTTGCCCGTGAACAAATCATTCTGAAATCGGAATTGCCCGTTAATACACTGATGAAGCATATTCATAATTCCCTTCAGGGAACACGCGGAACGACCATAGGTTTGATACGTATCGACACGGAAAACAATCGTCTTTCTTTCTCGGGAATAGGCAATATCGAAGGTTTTATTTTTTCCCCTGACGGGAAGAGAACCCTAATGTCTTATGGTGGAATTATGGGACACAATATGCGCACACCAAGAGTTTTCGACTTTGATTTTAAACCCGGTGACACCATATGCATGTACTCAGACGGAATCACTTCCCGCTGGAAAATCGACGATATCGACTGGACAGAACATCCACAAAGAAATGCAGAATATTTATTAAATCAATTTTCGAGACCGAATGACGACGCTACCATTCTTATCATCCGCTACACTCTTTAAGATCGGGGAAATTCAGGTGCAGTTCGCGTCCGATGTGGTCCGGTCGCGTAATCTGGCTTCCTTACTTGCTTCAGAGATGCAATTTGATAAAACGAATTGTATCCGCATCGGGACAGCCGTTTCTGAACTGACCAGGAATATGATCGAACATGCCCAGGGAGGAAAGGTAGAATTTTCTATTGCTGTGAGAAAAAATGCTTCTGATGGGATTGTAATAGAATTTTCTGACAGAGGCCCGGGTATCCATGATCTGGAAGCAATCAAATCAGGAAATTTTCATTCGAAAACCGGAATGGGTGTTGGTTTGATGGGATCACAACGCCTGATGGATGATTTCGATATTCAGTCATTTATTGGCAAAGGAACCATCATTACAGCAGCAAAATGGCTTCCGCGATTTTCGGTACGTCATGAAAAAGCCAGGCTTGTTGAGATTCAATTAGCTTTTCAGAAAACGATCGAACGTGGCGACAACAGCATGGTTGATACCATAAATTCACAAAACAACGAGCTTATTTTTCTGTTGAAACAGATTCAGGAACGCAACAATCAGATTGAAGCCATCAACCATGAACTTGAAGAAACCAACCGGGGTGTTGTGGCCCTGAACCGCGAATTGCAGGATAATGCCTCTGCCATTGAAATGGCCAAGTACGAAGCCGAACAGGCCAATAAAGCCAAGAGCGAGTTTCTGGCCAATATGAGTCATGAAATCAGAACTCCAATGAACGGGATTTTGGGTATGCTCGATCTGGTTTTGGGAACCGAACTGAAAAATGAGCAGTTCCAGTTTCTGAAAATGGCGAAAGACAGTGCCGACGTTTTATTGAGTTTATTGAACGATATTCTTGACTTTTCGAAGATTGAAGCCGGTCAGCTTGAATTGGAAGAAATTGATTATAATCTGCATGAAATTATTGAAAGTGTTGCCGACGTTGTCATACAGAAGGTTGAGGATAAAGGACTTGAACTGAATGTTTTAATTAAGAATGATGTTCCAAAGTTCCTGATCGGCGATCCAACGCGTCTACGACAGGTAATCATTAATCTTGTGAGCAATTCGCTGAAGTTCACTGATGCCGGAGAAATTACAATCACGGTAGAAAATAATTCACCCAATGTTCCGGCAAATAATCCATTGCAAGATGATAAATTCGAACTGATCTTCTCAGTTCGCGATACCGGAATCGGAATACCGGAAGACAGACAAAAAGCAATTTTCGATAGTTTCTCACAAGCTGATTCTTCAACAACACGTAAATTTGGTGGCACGGGTCTGGGCTTGACCATTTGCAAAAATCTGGTCGAACTGATGAATGGTGAAATCTGGGTAAAAAGTGTGTTGGGAAGCGGGAGTACTTTTATGTTTACAGCACGCTTTGGAAGATCGGACCAGAATAAAGGCAGCAAGTTAAGTATACCTGAGAAACTGCACTGTTACAGAGTCCTGGCCGTTGATGACAACAAAACCAATCGTATCATCCTTGAGGAGATCCTGAGAAATTTTGGTCTGAATGTTGATATTTATGAGTCAGCCAACGAAGCTTTACAAGCCTTTCAATCAAAAAAATACAAATTAATCATTTCAGATTTTCTGATGCCTGAAATGAATGGTCTTGAATTTCTGAAGGAAGTGCGTAAAACCAGTGCTATTCCCGCAATTGTACTTACATCGGTGGGTGCATGGGGAAAGAAAAGCCTGTTTAAAGATATTGAAAATATCAGTTATCTAACGAAACCAGTTAAACAATCAGTTTTGTTTAATGCAATCGTAGAAATGTTGGGGATGCCCAGCAAATATGAGAAAAAGGAAATCAAGCAGGAAAGCTATGATGTATCGCGTTTGAAATCACTGCCTGATAGCATACGAATTTTGCTGGCCGAGGATAATATGATCAATCAACTCGTGATCAAAACGCTTATCCAAAAGGCCAACATTGCTGTTGATGTTGTGAATGATGGAATAATGGCTATACAGGCAGTTCAGGAAAAATATTATGACCTGGTTTTAATGGATGTTCAAATGCCAAAAATGGATGGTCTTGCAGCAACGATCGAAATAAGAGAGAC
>CAZVKW010000182.1:0-1148 GCA_964627945.1 uncultured Lentimicrobiaceae bacterium | reverse complement strand
GTTCCGGAATAGGTAATCAATTCATTTTCAAATGATTTGTCTCCAAAAATGACAGAGTTTTGTAGCCAGGCAATCCGAACAAGTTTTCCCGGATAACCTATCTCATCTTTCGTGACCCGAAGGTATTCAGGCATGTTTTTCGGATCCATTTTTGCCAGTTTATTCAGCGCAAGAATGATATTGGAATAGGAGGTGTCCTGCAAGCAAAAGGCAATTTCAGGAATAAGAATAGCATGGATTTCGTTGCATTCATTGAGCGCTGCCCGTCTTATCAGAACTTCCTTATCTTTCATGCAGTCACGGAAAAATGACAGAGATTCCACTGTGGAATCAGTAGCGAGTTGTCGGAGAATCTCAGCTTTCATCAGATGAAAAGTCTCAATTTTACTTGCTGCAAGCAGTGATTTCCTTTTCATATCCAATGGAACTCTATCAAGTGCTTTGAGCGCTTCGAATCGGTCAACCATGTTTTCTGACTTAGCTAACTGGTTCATTAAAAATTCATTGGAACGTTCAAAGCTTGTTTTTTTCAGAATTTTGTTGTTCGGATCAAACAGGAAATAAGAAAGTTTCTGACCTGCTTTTTTATTGACCACAATCTGTTGGTTTTCTTCCTTGTTCCATTTTGTCAGCCTTGTTTTTGTGCCATCAGTAAAGCTGAATTCGTAATCAACAGGCATCATAAATACTGGTCGCAGCGCATTGATTTCCTGAATCTGCCGGATATTGACAATGATACGATCATTTTGCTCCTCATAACTGATCTGATAGTTTGGTTCACCTCCACGTTCAATCCACTGATCAAAGAACCAGTCAACACTCTGACCGGTGGTTTCGTGAATCACTTTGATGAGGTCGGGTGTCCAGACTTCCGAGTTTCCATGTTTGTTCAGATAGGCTGTGATCGAACGTTTGAAATCTGTTTCTCCTAGAATATCCCGCAACATATCCAGTACCATCGAACCTTTCGGATACCAGCGATCCGATCCGGCCTGACTGTTTCCGATTCCATAGCTGTCCTTTTGCGCAGCTTTCATTACACGTTCATACTCTTTCATGCGCTCCCATTGATAATAATCATCACCGAAAACTGATTTCTCAAACATTTTGGCATAATAGGTCGCGAAAGTTTCTGTGAGCCAGACATC
>CAZVKW010000181.1:0-4960 GCA_964627945.1 uncultured Lentimicrobiaceae bacterium | reverse complement strand
GATTTGGGTTGCGGTAAAAATAAGAAACCCGGATATATTGGTGTTGACAAGTTTTCAATCCCTGAAGTAGATTATGTTGTTGATTTCGAAAAAGAAAATCTTCCTTTCAACGATGACTCAGTGGAAAATGTATATTCATCACATTGCTTGGAACATCTGTCAGATCCGCATAAATTATTGGGTGAATTAATTCGGGTTTGCACTAATAATGCATCTTTCGAACTTTGGTTGCCACATCTCAGGAGCAATGATGCGTTTGTATTTGATCACCGTATGTTTTATAATGAATTGATTATTAGCAGAATTTCTGGAACAAAAACTGATTTCTGGTTTCCTGATAATTTAGGAGCTTTACGTTTGAATAGTGTTGTTTATATAATTGATCAGGAAATTGAATCTATGCTAGAGTCTATAAATGTGCCTCTACATTTTGCCATTAAACATTGGTTTAACATAATAAAAGAATGGGGCATGTTTTTCACAATTGTCAAAGAACCAGATTTTACAGGACATTCCAATTATAAAACAAGTATGAAAGAACCAAAAATTTATTTCACTACTTCCCGAGACAATCCCTATAGTTTCCTTGAAACTCCACCAGGCTGGTGGGAGATCAGATAATTATAAATAGTTTCAAAAAAATATTTTTCTAAATGAATCAGCCGATATTATCGATCATTGTCGTTTTTTACAATATGAAGCGGGAGGCCCCGCGAACACTGTATACATTATCAACTAACTATCAACAAGAAGTTGATTGTAATCAATATGAAGTAATTGCTATTGACAATGGTTCTGAAGAAGCTATGAGTAAGGAAATGGTACAATCGTTTGGATCAAATTTTCGTTTCATCCAACGGGCAAAATCTTCCTCTCCCAATTCAGCGATTAATGTGGGAGTTGATTTGGCCCTTGGTAGGCTGATTATGATTTGTATTGATGGAGCCCGAATGCTTACTCCAAAGGTAATTTATTACACCTTAGCTGCATTCAGGGCATTTGAAAATCCGATCGTTGCTACAATTGCATACCATCTTGGACCTAAGCTACAAAACATTTCGATGACAGAAGGCTATAATCAGGACGCTGAAGATAAACTGCTCGAATCTGTTGATTGGAAAGGAAACGGTTATAGTCTGCTCAGCATATCCAGTCTAGCTGGATCAGGTATAAGTGGTTGGTTTCTTCCTTTGGGTGAAAGCAATTGCCTTACCATTACTAAAAGTCTATTTACAAATCTAGAGGGATATGATGAGAAATTCATTTCTCCAGGAGGAGGCATGGTTAATCTCGACTTTTACAAAAGAGCATGTGAAGCTACTACTCCACTGGTAGTTCTTCTTGGCGAGGGCACATTCCATCAGTTTCATGGTGGTGTTGCAACGAATATCCCACTAAATCAGCATCCTATACTCATTTTTCACGAAGAATACCGTCAACTACGTGGGCAAGATTACTCCTTTCCAAGCCAGGAACCCATATTATTTGGAAAACTCCCCAAAGAATCAATGCCATTTCTGAATTATTCAGTTGAAAAACTGAATGCAAGGGAAACAAATTAATAAACACTGGATGATCCCCAAAAAAGCAATTCTTGTTCTGGGAATGCATCGTTCAGGCACCTCGGTCCTGACACGCATTTTCAACTTAATGGGGGCCTCGGTCTCAGCCAATCTAATGCCGGCAACAGAGGAAAATCCTTCAGGTTATTGGGAGTCAATGCAAATCGCAAAATTTAACAATAAATTGTTGCAATCCGCCGGCACCAATTGGAAGAGTGATGCTCCGGTTCCCGAAAACTGGTTCAATCATCCGGATAGAAATCATGACCTATCGGATGCCAAAAAGATAATTCAATCTGAGTTTGCCGGTGAGGAAATATTTGTTTTGAAATGCCCCCGATTTTGTCTTTTGTTACCATTCTGGAAAACAGTATTCAGAGAAATGGGAATTGAAGTTTTTGTGACAATCGTGCTTCGTGATCCAATACAGGTTGCTAAATCTTTATCCGCCAGAGCTTCATTTGCCGAAATGAAACCAGCTTCCATTATTAACATTCACACCTCGGCTTTGGTGTGGTTAAGATATGTTCTGGATGCGGAAAGGTTTTCACGCGATTTACCAAGAATTATGGTTGATTATTCTACACTGATAACAGACTGGCAATCAGCGCTTAAACCTGTGCTGACTGGATTTATTCCATCGTTTCCTGCCATCAGTCCGATTCCAATCGTGCAAATCAACAGCTTATTGGACCCATCCATGCGACGCCTAAAGCCAGAGAGTGAAAAGGAATCATTTGATTCACAAGCCTACCCCTTATTATTAGCGTTAAATACACTCAAAGAATCAATTATTCGCTCCAATTTAGGCTATCAAGTTTGTAACGAAACTTTTTACCGTGAATTCGAACGATTGCGTATAGCCTATGAACCATTAAGAAAGAACCGTTTTAATTTTCCGAATGCTGATATATGGGCAATAGAAATCCTTAAAAGTTTAAATTATACTGACCCTATATCCACTAAGCTCACAAAATGTTCCCCAATAATTTTGTTTATCAGCGATGTGCCATCTGCCAATATAGGTCAAATATTCAGGGTCAGGAATGTTGCAGAGGCACTAGAAAAACTTGGATGGAAAGTCTATTATTTCCATCTACAAAATACTGAAGTAAGCCAAATTCTTGAATTTTGCGATATTGTGGTTGTTTTTCGTACTGATTGGGATTTAACTTTAGATACAATTTCAAAAACCTGCCATAACAGGAAAATCCCCTTGGTCTATGATGTTGATGATATTATATTTGAACCAGATGTAATAATTCCGGAAATTTTTAATCTCTTGAACTTTCTTTCTGAAAGTGATGGAATTAATTGGAAAGAAAAATCGAGAGGACAACAGTTAACAATAACAAATTCTGATGTAGCAATTCTATCAACCGAGCCATTAGCCATTGCCGCTGCCAGATATAGCAAGATTACCTTTGTATTGCCTAATTGCCTTAATGTACCCATGCTGGAACTTGCTGAAACTGCTAGTCAAGGAATAAAACCATCCTCCGAAGATGGAATATATAGAATTGGTTTTGCTGGTGGAACCGATACCCATCAGGAAAATTTTCGGATTATTGAGCATGCACTTTCGATCGTATTATCTCGAAATCCATTGGTTCGTTTGGTAATTGTCGGGCCTTTGGATGTATCAAAATATTCATTATTAGCACCATACACTAATCAAATCGAAACACGTCCTAAAGTGCCACTGTCTGAGTTATTTAATGAAATTCATCGTTTTGATATCAATTTAGCTCCTCTTAAAGTAAACAACCCTTTCTGCGAAACAAAAAGTGAGTTAAGATATTTATTCGCTGCGGCTGTATCAGTGCCAACTATTGCCTCTCCAACCTTGCCATTGAAACAAGCGATTGTAGATAAACATTCAGGTTACTTAGCTAATAATGAACAACAATGGATTGAAAACATCAGTATGTTATTACACAATGCTGATATCAGATCAGTTTGCGGACAAACAGCCCGAATACATGCTATAGCTCAATTTGGTCCAGAAGCATTATTAATGAAAGTAAATGAGGTTTACTCTCAAATACTTGCAATTTCATAATAAGGCATTTCAACTGATTGACATTCATATTGATAATACCAAAAAAACATCTAAACAAAAAATTTAATGCGGGTAGTTATTCATGGAGGGATGTTTAAGACCGGAACTACCAGTCTTCAACAACTTTTGAACGCAAATCGTGATTTATTATCAAATGAAGGAATTGTATATCCTTTTACAAAAATCGGACAGCACTCTCATATCCTTAATGTCCGTGATCCAAAATGGAATGCTGATTATTTGCTTTCCATTGCCAAGGAAGCGGAACTGGACAATGCCTCCATATTATTATTTTCAGGTGAAGCAGTTTCAGCGCTCTCTTATTCACAGTTTAAGAAGCTTACTGCATGTTTTGAAGCCTGGCCAACAGAGTATGTTTTTTGTTTCAGGCATTGGTCAACATACTTACCATCCAGGTGGAAACAGAGCTGCATTCGAAGAGATTCACAAACGTTTGAAGAATATTTAAATCTTATTACAAATCCAAGTCTGACTCACTTTGACCTCCGTTATGATCTTATACTTTCCAGGGCTATTGCAAGCGGGGCTAAAAATGTCCGCAGCATTTCTTGGGACAATGCTATGGCAAACAGTGGTAGTTCAGTCCCCGAAATTTTGGAAGCATTGGGATTCAATAAGGAACTTATACAAAAACTAGCTATTAATCCTGAATGGCTAAACAAAACCTCTCCTATCATTAAAGTCGAAATCTGCCGAATATTGAATGGTTTGATGGATTATAAAAGTCACCGAAAAAACAATGAATTGTTTTGGGCTTACGCCAGGCATGAGGAATGTCTGCATTTTCATGATATTGTTCGCATATATGATAATATTGACACTGAATTTAAAAAAATAATAGAAGAAAGATTGTTGAATAGCGGATCCTGCAAGGTTGAGATTCCAAACTTTGATTATTTAGAAGAAAACTTATTCAGTACACACGGTGATACATTTGTTAATTTAAAAAATAATATAATCTTTGATGTCCGATCCGATTCCAATCAATATTTTACACATTACGCAGCAAGCTGGCAAAATTTTATTGATCTTCTTGAAAATCCCTTATTCAAAAATTTTGAGGAATTATACAATGATATTCAAAGAAATGAGTAACTCTTCTAATCAAATCCAAACGCATTTAGAATCATATCAGGTTAATGAACCATTTTGCCTTTCTAATTTCAATTGTAAATGAATTCTGCACAGAAAAATAGCAATCACATCCCCAAGATAATTCTTGTTTTAGGTATGCACCGTTCAGGCACCTCATTGGTAGCACAAATAATAGCAAAATGGGGTGCATTTATGGGGGATGATTTAATGAGGGCAGATA
>CAZVKW010000180.1:3603-4998 GCA_964627945.1 uncultured Lentimicrobiaceae bacterium | reverse complement strand
GCATTGATCTCAACTGCATAACCTGAACGCGGAGTAACGGGTTTTCCGTTGCTTACCACATCCATCCATGTAAGAGCCAATCCGGTTCCACCGGCATAAATCAGACCATTCTGGTCCATTCTGATGTTGAAATCTGTTCCCTGACGAAAACCGTTCAGGATGATTTCAAATTTCTTTTTATATGATTTCCAGATTTCTGCATGATTAGCCTTGATTCGGGCGTATTGTTGCATACTCCAGAAGAACCAGAGTGGAGCATCAGCAGAAGCAAAATCCGATTTATTGTCTTTTCCAACATTCGGGAATAATGGTCCACGCATGGTGTTCAGGGCAGTATCGATCACAGCTTTGAAATCGCTTTCAGCATCTCTGAGCAGAGTGAGACCCGGCAATGCGATGAATGTATCGCGTCCCCAGGTTCCAAACCAGGGGAATCCGGCCATGATTTCTGCTTTTTTCTTGTCACGAACAATAAATTGCTCGGCAGAATTGATCAAACAATTTTCAAAATTATTTCGTGGAGTACGTTTTTCTGATTCCGTATTAAATCTGCGAACGAATGTTGAGGGTTGTTTTTCTTCAAGTCCTGCAGAAACAACTACACTTTCACCTTTTTTAAGTTCAACCTCAAAAAAACCAGGCACATACAAATCTTCCTGATAAGGGAATCCACGCTCCTGTTCGCGAATATAGACTACGTCGTAATACCAATCGGGACAATGTGTGTATTCTGCCTCTTTCGAAAGCTGGAAGAACAAACGCGAATAACCTCCATACATTTGCCAGCTTTTTCCGTTGGCAATATCTTCGTATTTATTGTTCAGGTCAATATTGGCTTTCGAGAGCTGATGTACGTTTCTGAATGCAAGAAATGGTTTTAAACGGAGCGTAGTGCGTGAATGAGCATCGATCAGGGTGTATTTAACCAGAATACGAGATTCGTTTTCGGCAAATAGAATTTCTTTTGAAAGTACTACCCCTCCCACTCTGTAAACAAGTTTCGGGATCGGTTCCGACGTGAATTCGCGCAGATATTTATGCCCTTTCGGGTCAAATGCACCATTGGGATACATACGCACACCGAAATTAAACTGTTCGTCATGCTGAATAATTGTTTCATCAATAGATGACAATAAAACATGATTATCATGATCAAACCAGGGCTGCGGGATCACGAGTAAACCATGATATTTGCGTGTATTGCAACCAGCAATAGTGGTGCTTGAATATCCACCCGAACGGTTCGACCTGACCAATTCGCGGCTCAGGGCAAATTCAAGATTGATAAGCTGACTTTTGATAAATGAAATATAACTCATATCCCGGAATGCTAAATATTTCTGCTAATTACCTTATGTTCGCAAAGGTAATCTAAAAATAAAAAGCAGCAAATCG
>CAZVKW010000180.1:0-3503 GCA_964627945.1 uncultured Lentimicrobiaceae bacterium | reverse complement strand
AAATTCTCATATTCAAGCATTCCCTGTTGCTTACTAAACAGATATACTTCAAGCGGTAGTCCGGTAGGTGTTGGCTGTAACTGTCTGACTAAAACAGGCATTTCGTTGTGTACCTGAGGCAGTTGCATAAGATAACGTGTCAGATAGGTTCTGAAAACACCCAGATTGGTTGGTTGTGTAATTTCAGTCGCTCTAACAGGATCTTCTTTTTCTATTCTAAGCAATTCGTCAATAATATCTTCAATCAATGCATGCCCATTAAGTCGTTTCAAAATGTTGGAATCGCAAAACTGAACACTTTCCATATCAATTAAAACATGACGTTTTACCCGACGGCCACCTGATTCCTCCATCCCACGCCAATTGGTGAAATAATCAGATACCATTGAATATGTGGGTATTGTAGTGATCGTTTTATCAAAATTCTGTACTTTCACAGTAGTAAGAGTGATATCAAGAACTTCGCCATCGGCACCAAATTTTGGCATACTGATCCAGTCTCCCAGTCGGACCATATCGTTGAGTGAAAGCTGTAAACCACCCACAAAACCTAAAATTGCATCTTTGAAAACCAGCATCAAAACCGCCGACAAAGTTCCCAATCCCAGGAAAAGCGTTCCAAGATCGCGGTCAAGCAACGAAGCAATCGTCATAAGTGTTCCGACGATATATACCACAATCTTAATTACCTGAATCAATCCCTTGATCGGTTTGTTTTTCGAAACTTCAAAACTATTGTAGATTTCATGAACTGAATTGATCAGCGACATGACGATAAAAATCACCATGATAATCACATATACCTCAATTGTCTCCTGAATGAAAGAACTCACATTCGGAAAATCGGGCATGGTGAGGGATACCATCCTATTGATCATATAGGCCGGAAGCAGATATGAAGTGCGTGATATCACTTTATTCTTAATCAGAATATCATCGTAATCATTTTCACTGCGTTGAATCAAGGCAATGATCGTACGCCGAATCAGAAACCACGCAACAAAATAGAATAGCATGGAAGCCGCGAACATGGCCAGAAAGGTCGTCCCCTGTGAAAAAACTTTCAGAAAATACTCACTTAAGCGAAGAGGTTCAAATAAACGTTCAAATAATTCTATAAATGGTGTAAACATTTCAAATCAATTAATCACTGTTTATTAATACTTTAACTATATTCAAATTCATCAGACAGGATTGAACCTGACTACAAATTTCTATAAAAATCAAATGTTATGCTTAGGTTTTGCCACGAAAAAGTATTCTCTCCCTGATCTGGGCCGAATAGAATTGTGCGCGGTTTCAAATTTCTTAAGATGAAAAACCGGCTCAAAAAGCGAAAGATATTCAGCTTCAGAACCCCCAAAGGGTGGGTTTTCGGATGGAAATTCATGGTTAAAAAGCAAACCGGCCAATATGCCTTCCGGATGAAGCAGTTCATGCATTTTAGTCATATATTTTCTCCGGCTGTTTCTTGGTAAAGCGCAGAAAAAGGTCTGTTCAATAATCAAATCATACTCGCCCTGATGCTTAAAAAAATCTTCGCAAATCAAGTGTTTTTCAGGAAAACCGGGGTTATTTTTTCGGAAACCTTCCAATGCTTCAATAGCAAAATCAAGTACAAAAACCAGTGTAAAACCTTGTTGTTGAAGATACTGTGCTTCCCAGGCAAATCCAGCTCCCGGAATTAAAATCCGTACGGATTTGTCTGATAATTGATCAAAATAATCTTTCAGCGGTGTTGAAACATTTCCGATATCCCAGCCAGCACTGCCTGACTGATAAAGCTCTGACCAATAAGAGGCTTCTCCTATATTTCTCACCCTCAGCCTCCGGCCTGTTTGGCTTTGTAGCCTTTTTGCAATAAAATACCCAAGACCCTTTCTCGGAAATCGCCCTGAATAATGATTTCTCCGTCCTTCGCAGTACCTCCTACCCCACAAGAAGTTTTCAACAGCTTACCCAATTCATTCAAATCATTTTGTGATCCGACAAAACCGGTAACCAGTGTTACTTTTTTGCCACCTCTTTGTTTTTTATCCAGCATAACACGCAAATTTTGCTGTGTAGCCGGAAGTGTCTTCGTTTCAGCTGGGTTATCGTTAAAAGCGAAATTCGGATTGGTGGAATAAACGATTCCTTCGCGTTTATTTTTACTCATTATCAGGGAATTATTACATTCAAACTAAGTGGTAATATCTTAATATCCAATTCTTTATCAAGCACAACAGGTTCACCATCAATATTTACAACTGCATTCTGGTGACGGATGATTTTGATACCAGCCGATTTGTGAATCGTTACATAGCGCGATTTATGGATCATCTTCAGCAACATCAGATTGATGATCACCGGCATCTCAAAAATATTCGGTTTTTCAACAATACAAACATCAAATAATCCATCATTCAGCTTTGCTTCGGGAGCTATCGTTGTGTTATACCCAAATTGATTCGAATTTGCAAGCGTAACAAACAATGCTGATGTATTGATTATCTGATTATTATCAAGAATAATGGTATATTCCTCAGGCACATAATTCTGATAATTACCTGCAACGATCTTGAAATAGGTGATAAAGCCTCTTCCGGGTTCTTTGGCAAACTGATCAGCGACAAGCGCATCGAAGCCAACGCCTGCAATACTCACAAATACATTTCCGTTGATTGTCCCGGTATCAATTTTTAATTTTCTGCCGGTATTGATGAGTTTAAGGGCTCCTTCAAAATTTAAAGGTATATTCAAATGCCGTGCAAGGCCATTTCCCGATCCCCTTGGAATGATTCCGAGTACAGTTTCTGTGTGAATAAGTCCGCGTGCGACCTCATTGATTGTCCCATCTCCTCCTACAGCGACAACCATTTCAATGCCAGAGGCTGCGGCTTCTTTCCCCAGCTCAACAGCATGACCCGGACCATTAGTATACTTAATTTCGTATTGATAAAGTGCGTGATCCAAAGTACGGTTGACAAATTCCGGAAATTCCTCCTTTTGTGAATTACCCGCAATCGGATTCACAACAAACCAAATTCTTGATCTTGATAAAGGGTTCATCTTGTTGTTAATCTATTGTGAATCATTCTGTTATTATATTGTTGCAACAAGGCTTCAAAACGTTTGAAATTCGGTTCATCAGTTGATTTTTGCTGAATCAGATTCTCTTTCAGATTCGGATCATTTTCAAAATCAAACCAACCAATTGCTTTCGTTCCATCGTGTCTGATAACGGATTTTCCATCCGAATATTGGTAAACCCCGCTGATATAATTCACCGTGAAAGGTTTCTCAGTAGTATCAAATACATTTCTTCCAAAAGAAAAAACTTCCGAAATACTATCGTTTGCTAATGCAAGACATGTTGGTAGAATATCAATATGTTGAGCTATTTCATTCATCCGGATTCCTGATTCAAATGTAGTGGAATAGAATGCCAACGGCACAGCATACACACCCATCTGACTTCTGAAAAACTCCGACCTTGCATATTCAGGAGTATGATCAGCTGT
>CAZVKW010000179.1:0-5004 GCA_964627945.1 uncultured Lentimicrobiaceae bacterium | reverse complement strand
CATTATTTGAAACGGGTTCAGACACCCGAAGAGAAGGAAGACAATTGTTTGGTTACGACCCGAAAACCGATACCTTCATTGAAGCAGAAATGACAACAGGTTCGGATATTGAACTCTGGGCCTGTTGGTTCATCTCCAATAAGATCTTTATCGGTGTTCCTTTGGCAGATCTTCCAAATCCTTCAAAAGCCACTACCAAAGTGGAGATTATCATCCAATCGCCCAATACTTTTGTGCAAAACATTTATCGAAACGACAAAGTCGTTGGTAAAAAGGCGATGAAGCGGATACCCATTGTTGAAGCCGCTAAGTAATTTCACTAAAATAAATTCCCATCAATGACCCAGTTCATCCGAAGTCTCCTTTTCGCTATCTTTCTGCTTGTTTCACATTCTATCTTGGCACAAACCATCCAAACGGAAAGCTACAGTACGAAAGGCTATATAAAAACAGACGGCACCATTCAGAGAAGTAATTACTCAACGGTGGGTTATATCCGTACTGATGGCACCATCCAAAACAGCAGTTATTCCACCCTTGGTTATATTCGCAATGACGGAACAATACAGAACAGCAGTTATTCAACACTTGGCTATGTAAAGAGTGATGGAACTGTTCAGAACAGCAGCTACAGCACACTGGGTTATATCAAAGACGATGGAACCGTGCAGAATGCCAGCTATTCCACCCTCGGATACGCCAAAGGAGTGAATAAAGAATGGGCGGCAGTTGTTTTCTTCTTTTTCGACCTTCTGGATAAAACTGAGAAATGAAAAGGATTTTCTGGACTGCCTATTGCTATCATGAGCGGATAGCAGCTATATACGAAATCGAAACAATCATCAACCAATATGGTGTTATAAGCGATTTCAAAAGATTCTCTGATATCTCCATCTCCTTTATTATTGAACTCGAAGATCGTAAGCTAGATTCCTTGTATATCGCTTTGCAACAATACCTTAAACTGAATGATTTCGAAAAAATAAATTCAAACTCAAACAATGAAACTGTAATCTATTTAAATACAACTTTCGTTCATGGAACAGGCAATTTGAAAATTGAAATACCGGCTGTTCCGGGTTAATTTTTGAATCAAATAAGCACCAGTTAAACATGAAAAGCACTTACAAAAAAGCCGTTTGGGAATCACTGGAACGCACAAAAGAGCTGAAATCCGAAATCCTGACTGAGCAGGATATACTGCACCTCCCTGCCGTCGTTCAGCAATACCTGCGTTATACGGGTGTAATTGGCAAGGTAAAAGTCATCAATTTCAGGGCCGAATTCAAGGGTGGAATCCGGTCGAATGCGTCGCAACCATATATGCCACTCACTTCCGTTCAGTATAATTTCATGGACGAGCCTACCCGGCTCTTTTACATTGTTGCGCGAAAAAAGGGAATTCCGGCAAAAGGCATCCATTTGTACAGAGATCAGCAGGCGATCATGCTGATAAAAATATTTGGGTTGTTTACCGTCGTTGATGCAAAGGGCAAAGAAATGAATCAGGGCGAAACAGTAACCCTGTTTAACGATATGTGTTTTATGGCACCTGCCTCATTGATCGATAAGCATATTCAGTGGAAAGAAGTTGACGATAATACTGTTGATGCCACATTTACGAATGGCAGTATTACTATCGGAGCACGTCTGTTTTTTAATGAAAAAGGCGAAATGATCAATTTCATCAGCAACGACCGTTTTGAAACTACGGATGGAAAAACATATAAAAACTACCCCTGGCTTACACCCGTAACCGGTTATATTAGTATCAATGGGTATCGGCTGCCATCAGGCGCAAAACTCATTTACCGTCATCCTGATGAGGATTTCTGCTATGGTGAATTCGAATTGGTAAATATTGAGTACAATTGCAGGGAATTGAAATAACAAATCGGGGAAAATGGAAAGAAAACGACAGGATCATGAACCACCCATGGCGATAACAGCATGGGGCTGGCGCTATCATCATCTGGGGATTCCAACCAATAACCCAATCGGTAAAGAGGTTTATCTTCCTGAATTAAAGCTTGGTGTGTGCGGTTTTGATACGAGTCCTTTTGGGATCGAATGGATGCGTTTCGGCGAAGATAGTCCGGTTCACGAATTGATCAGAAAAGTACCTCATCTCGCTTTTGAAGTGGATGATCTGGACATGGAACTCACGAAGCATCATTTTACCATCATTACTCCTCCCAACTCACCCTCCGAAGGCGTAAGGGTGGCGATGATTGAACATAATGGTGCGCCTATTGAATTGATTGAGTTTAAAAAACCGGAATAACAAAAGGTGGGATTTGTTCCTTTCAAATAATAACCATCTTCCACATAATAAATAATGACCATCAAAATGACAAACATAAAAACACTGACAGCCATGCTGGTCAAAGCAATTATCATCTCCGTTTTATCATATTATCCGGTGAACTTATTTGCGCAATGTGGTCCAGATCCACTTAACAAAGTCAGTCTGGGCGGCAATTTGAACGGATTGTCGGACTGGAACCGCGATAGGCCATTTAATGATGTGTTTAAAATGAATCGCGGCTTCAGTAATAATCCCGGAGCACCGTGGAGCGGAACGATTCCCGAACTGGATGAACAGGGCTGGCCATTGCAGGATTTCGGTGTAATCGTCATGGTTGGCATGGACAGTACGATGGGTGGTACATATAAAATCCGGTTTAATGGTCAGGCGACTTTGGACCCTGTGGCCAGTGGTTTTACAGTTCAAAATGTTGTATTTGACGCAGAGAATAACCTCACAACAGCCGATCTGACTTACCAAAACACAATCAACAACAACGAACAGATGATGATCAGTTTCACCAATACCCTATACGCTACGGGGATTGCCGGCGTGAAAAACATCAAAATCATGAAACCAGGAATTCCTTTTGATGGACCCACTTTTGATCAGCGCTTTCTGGATCATATCAGCCGCTTCAGCAATCTGAGGATGATGGACTGGCACAGTACAAATGCAAATCAGGATTCGCTCTGGAGCGACCGCACACTGCCGGATTCCCCTTCTCAGGCCGGTGAAATGTTCGGACCTCACGGAATAGCTTGGGAATATTGCATAGAGCTTGCCAATCTGCTTAAAAAGGATCTCTGGATTAATATTCCGCACAAAGCCACTGATGACTATGTTTTGCAATTGGCAACACTCTTACATAACTCAATTGATACCAGTATTCATGTGTATGTTGAATACAGCAATGAGGTGTGGAACTGGAGCTTTCAGCAGGCACAATGGAACCTGACACAGGCCAATATTGAGGCAACACAGCCAGGTAATCCGCTTAATTACGACAATGTGAATGACCAATATATCTGGCATTACCGGCGTATCGCCAACAGAGGCAAGGAAATCAGCGATATTTTTAAAAATGTGTTCGGGGCTGCTGAAATCAACAAACGGATTCGGGTAGTGTATGCAGTGCAAGTAGGATGGTTCGATGTGGGTCAAAGGGGAATTGAATTTATCAATAATTACTATGGTGCTCCGAAACAGTTTTTCTATGGATTGGCTGTAGCGCCCTATTTCAATACCTCAGCCATCGACGGTGACAATACTGCCACGAAAGATGAAGTTCTGACTGCACTACAAAACGATGTAGTGAACATTTTCAGCATGTATGGCAACTGGATCATGCAGTATGCAGCGATCACCCATTATTACGATCTCGTTTATATGTGTTATGAAGGCGGACCTGATACTTTTGGCCCAAATAATATCGAAGCGAAAAAAGCCGCAACCAAGGATCCTCAAATGAAAACTATTTGCACTGACTACCTCAACCGCTGGTTTATGTTTGGAGCTGAAGGACAGTTTAACTGGTTTACAGCAGGCGCAGGAGGCTGGGACAGCCAGTACGGCACATGGTCGCTTACCGAGTATTTCGAAAATTCTTATAAGCTTCAGGCATTGGATGAAGTGCTGGCAACAACACCACCGGAATTGACTGCCGGGTTTGAAATCCCCGGAAACATAGATGCCCGATTATACGCGGGCTATCCTTCTGACTGGAACAGCCACGAACACCTCTATCCTACTGCATGGCACGGATATGATGAATATTTGATTCGTGTTCCTGTTGGCAAAGCCGGACTATATGGTTTCACTATCGGACTGGCATCAACGATTTCGGGTCAGACCCTTGGCGTTTATCTCGATAATCAATTGTTGTCAAATGTGACCGTCCCCAATACAGGCAGTAACAGTGTATTTGAGCAATCTCCTGAAATGACAACTGAATTGATAGAGGGTCTTCATACCCTAAGGTTCAAATGGGCCTCAGCAAATTACGTGATTGATTCGCTCCGTTTTTCCCTAATTACGCCTTGCATCCCTTCCGGAATAAGCGATTATGGCAGCGAACTGGATTTTTCGGTTTATCCCAACCCAACAAATGGCAACTTCGTAGTGGATTGTGCAGGGAAGCAACAAACAAAACTGGAAATATTCAATATCCTGGGAACTTGTATACAATCACAAATCATGCACGATCACATCAATGAAATTGATATTCATAAGCTTCCACAAGGAGTTTATATTATCAGACTTAGCAGCAATGTGCAAACCTTACAAAAAACATTGATTAAACGATAGTTGTCATTCGCTAAAATAAACTTTATACATCCGGAAACCCTTCATTTTTATTCATTGAAACAGGGTTATTCAGAGATACGATCTTATTCGATGTAATCAATTTCTTACAAACATTATATCCACCTACCTATTGGTTGCGCGTGTAATTTCACGAAAGACCATCATCCGGTTAATTGATCATGATGTATTGAATCAGGAGAAACAGAGTAATGAAAAAATGACAAATGAATTTACCGGGGAACCGGAAAGGTCTGCCCGATTCATTATCAGTTCTGAATAGCAAACGATTGATTTCGAAACTTTTTGATAAGAATAAATTCCCTCACATTATTGGATAAATGATTAAACTAATTTACTTTTGTTAGAAGCAAACAGCACACAAACAAATA
>CAZVKW010000178.1:0-5019 GCA_964627945.1 uncultured Lentimicrobiaceae bacterium | reverse complement strand
TCGGTTTTCACTGTATCGGCAAACAATTGCAGATCGCTTTTAAGCCTGGCAGGAAGAGGAAACCGATCATCAGGATTCAGCATAAAAACCAACCGGAAAACATCGTACTTATGTTTGATGACATCCCTGGTATGTATAGCTTCGCCTTGTTCCTGTTTCTTTTTGTTGTCAAGATATGCAAAGGCTTTTAAGCAAATAAGCGCTTCGGTGTTTGCAAAGTGGACATTATCCTTGTTTGTACTCTGCTCAATTGTATAGCGATAATAATCCTCATCCAAAAGAATAGCTGAAAGATTCGATAATCCTTCGGATACTGGTATGGGAGTTAAATGCGCATTGTCGAACAAATCAATTGCATCAGGGGTTTTACAGAAAAGTTCAACCTGAACCGGAAAATCCGCTTCCTGAGGAAGACGAAAACGGTAGCAATTCCGTCTCTCAGGATCAATTTGTTTCTGCGTGTATTTGCCAGCCAGAACAAATTCCCAAAAGCGTTCCACAAATTCGGACGATAATGCTTCAATAATAAGTATCAGGTCTATATCATCCGTTGCCCTTGGTACGAATCCGCGATCTTCAATGATAATATCACAGGCCGTACCGCCGATAATCAGGTAGCTCGCCGTGTACTCCTGAAAGTATTCTTTAAATTTCTCTAAACCAATTACCATATATACTTTTCAATTATCATTTCCAAAGCATGTTGAACTCGTTCGTCATACAAATCATGAAGACTCAGGTATAGAGAAAGTGGATCAACATTGTTTTTTTCGCTAATTCCATTCGCCAACTTTATCGGATTGTATTTCCATAACTCCAGGCAGTAATGCCCTTCGTATGGGTTGGGATTAATGAATTTGCCCTGCTTCTGTAATTCGTAAAACAGCATCTTCTCAATTGCAAAATATTCCTGACGGCTGGGATTCATGTCGCTATATTCGGACAAAGCAGATTCGTTTGAAGGCATCAGCAATAAACCTTCAGGAAGCTGGTCGACGTACATGCGTTTTAATACAGGATTGACCAAATACGGTAATGACTTATTCCAAAGTTCAACTCTATCGTAGTGAAACCGGATATATTTCTCCCTGGTGCCCTCAATTGTGCATAAGTCAAAATGAGCAAGATCTTCAATTGCATTTGTAATGCTCATCTTCGTATAGTCCAGTCTTAGTGCGAGATTTGTGAAGCTGATCTCTTCAATTTTATAGTTTTCGTTCCTGTGCAGGAGATGATACAAAAGAATGTATTGAGCAGATGGTAAAAGTTTCTCTTCTTTTTTCTTCACCCTCGGATTTTGAAAATTTTCTCTTAGGTCAACCAGAAAATCAGGCAGGTACAACTGTTTACCAGGAATGATAAAATTGATCCCTTTTTCAATCAATCTTCTACGATTGAATGAGGTAATGCTATCCATCAGTAATACCATTCGTTTATGCAGCGCATTACGAAGCAAGTTTTCGTGCTTTTCCAACTGAAAAATGCTGAATGCCTCTGGATCCTTATATTCAATTAAAATTAAGTCCAGGTTGAATAACGTAGCGTTGTACAACTGGTACATTTCACCAATAAACATTGGCATATTACCCAGGTTTTGTTTTGGCACCTGCACTGGATCGAATCCGAAACCCAGGATGTCTTCAACGTAGAGTTTTAATTTCTTTACTTTGTTTTCCATAATAAACCTGTTTATGTAACTGTAAAGCTGTATGATTTATCGTGCAAATATAAGTTTATTATCATGTTAATCAGTATCTTTACATAAATCTATTGAAACATTAGTACTAAAAGCAGTATGTTCATTATATTTAACATACCCAAGTTGATTAGCGATTAATTTAGTTTCTCCAATTTTAAAAGGAGGAATGTTGCCATGGAGATGTCCATAAATCCAATAGGCTGGTTTTGATAATACAATAAGATCTGTAAGTTCAACGGCAAAAGCTTCATTCAGTATATCACCCTTGAATTTAGGAGGATAATTCATGAAAGTTGGCATGTGATGGGTAACAACGATAGTTTTACCAGCAAAAGGCTGTTCTAACTGAGGTTGAATAAAATTCATGCAATCAGAGTGAAGCTGATTGAAATGATCAACAGAAAAACGATATCCATTATACTTGATCACATGGAAGTCGCTCATACCCCTTTCAATCTGAAATTGATAAGCAGGTCTTATTTTTGACCAAAGCGTTGAAAAAAGAAACCTAGTGTTTTGATGAAATATAGCCTGATTATTCAGCAAAAAGACGTTGCTCCTGATGTTTTCAATGAAAGCGCCTGACCTTTGAGCCGCATCAGAATAATAATATTCGTGGTTGCCCGGAATCCAATATGTGAACTCAAAATTATCAGAAACATAATCGAAGAAATCGTTGTATTTCTCCATTACTGCAAAAGGAACAATGTCGCCTGCAAGCAAAAGGATATCGCCAACAGGAATTAAAGGCTTTGCTTTCAGCAAGGCTTTATTCTCGGGGAATTCCAGATGCAGATCAGAGCAGTATTGTAGGTTCATTTTCAGACTCCGAGTTCGTTTAAGTACTTTTTCATCTCTTCCTGGACTTTTTTTAGTTTGATTTCCATTTCATCTATTTTGGACTGGACCAGAGCGATATCTATTTCCAGTTCTTCTTCAAAGGTATCAACATATCGTGGGATATTCAGGTTGAAATCGTTTTCGGCTAATTCGTCAAAAGTGGCAACGTAACTGTATTTTTCCTCAACGATGCCAGGAGACTGTATGCCGGAGCTGAAATCACGGTAAGTTGATACGATGTGATCAATATCGGCGGGGCGTAATTTGTTCTGATTCTTGCCATTTTCGTATTGCTGGCTTCCATCAATAAACAGGACGTTCTTATTGGTCCCTTTTCCCCTATTGAAAATAAGAATGGCTGCAGGTATGCCGGTTCCGAAAAAGAGATTTGAAGGCAAGCCAATCACTGCTTCCAGCAGGTTTTCTTCAATCAGACGTTTCCGGATCAGTCCTTCTGAGCTTCCCCTGAAAAGAACGCCATGAGGAACAATTACACCAACCCGGCCTATATCTTCATAGGTAGTCTCGATCATGTGGGTGATGAAGGCATAATCACCTTTACTTTTAGGAGGTACTCCGCGGTGGAAGCGCTGGTATTGGTCAGCAGCTGCATGTTCAGCCCCCCATTTGTCCAGAGAAAACGGCGGATTTGCAACAACAATGTGAAATTTCATCAGGTGATCACCTTCGAGAAGCAGAGGATTGTTCAGCGTGTCGCCCCATTCGATGGTGGCATTGTCCTGTTCGTGAAGGAACATATTCATCCGGCACAAAGCCCAGGTGCTTCCATTGTTTTCCTGGCCGTATAAAGAATAGTTGTTATTTCCCACTTCGTGAGCAACCTTAATAAGCAACGAACCTGAACCACTGGTCGGGTCACAGATTCGGTTACCTGGTTGCGGATTAATTAATTTAGCAAGAAGTGTGGATACTTCAGATGGAGTATAGAACTCGCCAGCTTTCTTACCGGCATCGCCAGCAAACTGAGAAATCAGGAATTCGTAGGCATCACCAATTATGTCATTTCCAGCCAGGTGAGAAGGTTGAAGGTCGAGCTCAGAGAAATCGGTAAGGAGGTTCTTTAACCTACGGTTGCGATCTTTGGTTTGACCAAGGTTAGCTTCAGAATTGAAGTCGATGTTGCGGAAAACCCTTTCGAGTTTTGATCGGTTTGCATCTTCCATCCCTTCCAGGGCAATGTTGATGAGTTCACCAAGGTTGGCTTCATTGCGATTTTCGAACAGATAATCGAAAATGCATTTGTCAGGCACTTGAAAACGTTCGTTACGCAAAGCCCTTTCGATGCGAACAACATCACCTTCATATTTTTGAGCGTAGAAAGCTTTTTTATCTTTCCAAACATCGGAAACATATTTTACAAATAGCATCGTAAGCACATAGTCTTTGTATTGAGAAGGATCAATTACGCCGCGAAATGTATCACAGGCCTTCCAGACAATGCGGTTAATATCATTTTGGGTAATGTGATTGTTTGCCATAATTATTGATTAGCAAGTTTAGTAACTACCGATTGAAATAATTCGGTTTTAAGCTGCATGATTGACTGATTTAATTCCAATTCTTTGGAATATAAATCATGTATTGAAATGATCTTTTTTTGATTGGCAATGGATATTAGGGTTACAGGGAATTCGGCCAGTTCATTTTTACGAATAGATGGAATTGAACTTCCGGCACCCAATCGTTGAAAATGAGTTTGATTTGCAGGAAGATTGAAGATTGTGCTGATATATTCCGGTAAAATTTCAGAAGAAGTAACCCTGATGATAAAGAAAATTGATGAAGCAATGGCCGGACCATCTGATTCGTGGTAACACCAGGCAAAGTTTCTGAAACCTTTACCAGCAAATAAGATATCACCTTCTTTAAGCAGATGACTTTTATTGAGCTGTTTAGACTGAATATAGGAATCTACTTCACCATTAAATTTAGATTGCTCATTGAAATGCTTAGCCTGCAGATACGCAACCTTGCCAGCAGTAACAGGCTGGTAATAATTACCAAACTGTATAGTTGTCAGATGTTTAAGTGCGATCTTCATATTTTATGACTTGTAGTGACATTCAAAAAACAATGCAAATGTAAGCATAAAAATGCTAAATTATATTTTTTGTAGAAATATTCAAATTGCTATTGTTAATATAAATATTCAAATAAATTTATATGTAGTTTATTTTCAATACATTAAAAGTATAATATTTTTTCTGCACTTATCTGCATTGTTAATAACTTTATTGCAAGGGTGTAGGGGTGTAGGCACTTTTAGACAAAAGATTTTTGAATTTTCGTTTATTTTCTTCTATGATCCTAGAGCCATCAGAAATACAGCAATAAAAATTAAGAATCTTTTTGTAAACTTATTTTTCTTGCTGAAACACTTGATACTGTTATGTTATAGAAAGAATTTTCAAAAAGTTATATTTTTTTATGTGAAAAGTGCCTACACCCACTACACCCAA
>CAZVKW010000177.1:0-5027 GCA_964627945.1 uncultured Lentimicrobiaceae bacterium | reverse complement strand
ACAATCCGTTTCACTTCTCTTGATTCGGCGGATTGAATCACCATCATATAAATTCCTTTCGGGAAGTCAGACAGATTCAAATGCAGATTACTTCCGTCCCAGCTGTAACGATCGACCATATTTCCTTTCATATCAAACAATTGTATGAATGGATTTGTCAGATTTTCGTAACCGCTGTAGGTAACATCCAGCCGACCGGTGGTAGGGTTAGGGCCAACCGAAATATCAGCAGATTGATAATCTTTTTTAATTCCAACAATCGGGTTGGTAGCATAAACCACAAGGTTACAGGCCACATCCAGTGTTGGGTTGAAACCGTCCTCGCAGTTCGTGCAGGTTGTTCCGGTCACACAGTTCGGATGGTTTGGGTGGCATAGATCCACATAATCTTCATCGAAAATATAGCCCAGATCAATGTTTCCACCTGAAACATAAGGATTCATATTGAAATCGAACCAGGGCGCGATGGAGCCCGGGCACCATCCTGCGCGCGGGTAGAACCATGTGCCATTCTGTGGCTGGCAACCATCCGGATTCGGGTTACAATTCTGCCAGTTCACCTGTGTGAAAGTGGAAGCACCGTTTACCCATACATGGTGGGTTGCATTGTAAAACTCGGCAGCATTTCCTGTATTCAGATCGCCCCAGCCATGACCGGTAGAAACAAGTTTCAGGGTGGAAGCAACTGAATTGTCGGGGAATTCAAAGCTGGCTGTTTCAACAGGCTGCAGATCAGCATAGTCGCCAAAAGGATAAATCTCATTCCAGATTTCATAAACCGAACTGTAAAGATGTTCAGGATCGCCCTGATTGTAGTTCAGGGTAAGGTTATAGAGATAACCGTTGTCGAGTGTTGCACAGTTAAAACGGAATTTAATTTTTCCCTGCAGGATCGACATATAATCGGTCAGATCGATCACGTGGTCGCATGGTACTCCGTATGGTGTGATATAGCGGATCACTTCGAACCAGCGTCCGTCGATACCCATTGCATCCACACTGGCAACACGGTCCCATTCACCGCAGCCACCTGTCGGACAACTTACTGTGAGTGTAGCTGTTACCTGATCAAAGGCTCCGAGATAACAGGGGAGTTCTGTTTCTACTACCTCAGTGAAATTGGCTGTATTGAGCCAAATGCCGTCCGCTGCAACAACGTTCATATCAGTTGCAGTGGGAGTAACATTCACTGTGATTGTTTGTGAGGAGGAGGCTCCGAAATTATTGGTTGCCACAACAGTAATTGTCTGGGTTCCGTAAGTAGATGGAGTCCACCAGCCTGTGAAATGGCTGTTGCCATACATATCATAGGCAGCAATTGTTTGATTACCAGATTCAAAACGAACGGCCTGCACCGAGAAAAGTTCTGGATAGGCAATAGTGGCCACTGATGAAATTTGCATGGCATGAAGCGAAGGCATATAAATATTTCCTGGTAATGGGTTGCGTACGAGGATCTCCGGAACATGGGTTGCCGGATCGAGTACCATAAAGCTATTTACAACCGGAACAGCAGGATCAAAATCGCCGTTGCCGGGCTGGCTGGCTTCAATCACAACTTCTCCTGACTGGCCGGTGAGCGTTACAAGATCACCTTCGATGGTGGCTGGTCCTGAAAGTACAGTAAAAGTTACTGGAAGTCCTGAAGTAGCAGTGGCTTCAATGGTGAAAGGCTGATCAGAAATCAAATGATTCGCGATCTGTGGGAAAGAAATAGCCTGATAGGTTTCATCCAGCGTTCCATTGAAGTTGGAGGTTTCACCTGTTAATGCAAAATTCATCAGATCGGCATTGCGGTTATCTCCGTCAATTTCACAGTCAAGCTGAGAGATGGAGGTGTTATCACCACCCGGAACACCCTGATTGAATTTGTAATACAATTGAAGATTAGGCTCAGTTCCGGTCAGTTCGTTTTCCATCATATCCTGAATCTCGGCCTGTGTAAGGGCTTTGTTCCATGCTGAAACTTCGTCAACACGGCCACCATATACAAAATTGAATCCTCCTAACGGACTTATACCGATGGCAAATGGTACTGCGGTACCCTGAAATACGCCAGATGCAGCAGAACTGCCTTTTAATAAACCATTTACATAAAGTTTAACGGTGCTTCCATCATAAATCCAGGCGATATGCTGCCAAATCTGAGGAATGATTGTGTTTGCCGGAGCAACGTATTCATGCAGACCGGTGGTTGTTTTCAGACGACATTCCATGGTGCCGTTATTCAGCTGGATCATATAAAACTCAGCGTTTCCTGATCCAACCCGGAAACCCATATAACCTTGTCCGTAAGCCAGCTCGTCGCAGAAAAACCAGCCAGTGATCGAGAGCTGGTTCGTACCGCTGAAATACTGGGAAGCATCGTTCAGAATGACATAATCATCCACACGGTCGAAATGCAGATACTGGTTCGACTGTGCCCGCATGCCGATAGGCAGATGGAGCAGACCAGTCATCATCAGCAACATGAATAAGGAGTAAATTTTTCTCATCGTATTTTGGGTTTTGGTTTAAAATTTAAGTTTATATATTGCTTGTATTCAGATATTTATAATAAATTACTTCATCCACCATAGTTTAGTTTCCGGAACATCACTTCCCTGATGCGAAATGGCTTTGTTCATATTTTCGGCATTGTAGGCGGCTTCCGAAGGTGGGTAAGGTAATCTGAAATAGGTCAAAGGATCGCCTTCACGGGGCGTCATTCCTGTGCGGCGGGCCAGCGCAAATGCTTCTTCAGGTTGTCTGAAGGCATCGAGCCACCATTGGGCATAGATGAAACGGAGTTTTTCTTCTTCTGTCGTCGCATTCCAGAAACCAAAACGTCCCTGAACAGTGGCGGCATTCAGCCATTGTGGGATGGATATCATATCGGGGAATTCAATTCCTGAGGTTGGAAGTTTAGAGTTGGCAGCACGTTGTAACCACCATTCTACAGAGGAATTTATTCCGTTAAAGTACTCAATTTCAGCCTGCGCTTTATCTTCTGCCACGCCAATTCCCCTGAAATAAGCTTCTGATTTGATGTAATGTACTTCAGCTCCGGTGATAAAAATGATCGGCATCTGGTCCTCGTCGCGGATCATGAAAAAGTTGAACGGGGAATAAATATTGGTTTCACCTTTGATCGAAAAAGCGCCATCCTGATCGCGGTGTGTTTCATAAGGAATACCGCCTTCAGCAGGTGTTTCGGCTGTTGGATTCTGAGGATATGGCCTCCAGGCGTTGGCATTGTTCGTTTCGAAGTAAATCATTGCACGTGGATCGAAAATTCCGCTTCCGTCTGTGCTGTCATGGTAAGAGAGGTAGCTCCAGATGACCGAGCCCATGCGCAGGTTTTCATGTTCACGGAACGACCAGTTGAGTCCTTCGAACTTAAAACCGGCTGAAACAGGCCACAGACAAGCGCTTTCGAGTTTGGAGGTGATAAAATCATAACCATCGAACACAGGACGATCATTCTCAATGATATCTTTGATAATGGCTCCGGCAGCTTCAGGCTCCACTTCCGACATCCGCAAGGCATATCGCAAACGCAGCGAGTTGGCCAGTTTCTGCCATTTCAGCATATCGCCGTTGAAAAGCTTGTCGAAAGGAACGAAACTTGAAAATGGCTCCTCGGTAACGCCTGTCAGATCGATATTGGCATCTGCCCAGGCTAAATCTTCGAGCAGACTCATGTAAATATCACGCTGTGCATCGTATTTCGGACGAAGAAGATCGAGGTTCTGGAAGCCATAACCAGCCTCGCTGTATGGAATATCCCCAAAATAATCGGTCACTTTAAAGGTCTTCATCGCCAGAACGATCTTCAGCATGGCGCGCATATTTCGAATCTCACCAATGGTATCGTAAGTGTCGAAACGTCGTTGTAACTCTCTGATTTCCGGTAAGGTAGTGTAATAATTGCTCCAGATTTCCTCCGTTCCGATGGTGTAATTTCCCCAGGCTGATTTGGTCAGGGCAGCGAGTTGTGTTTGTTTATACAGGATTTCATTCCAAACGTAGAACATCTCATTTCCTGTGGGAACCATCGACTGAATCACATTGTTGAACAGCGATCCATCCGTTGCAGTTGTAAATCCGTGCGGATTGGTGTTGATTTCTTCAAAATCCTTGGTACAGGAAATATAAATGAGTCCGGAAAAAACTGAAAGGAAGAGCAGATTCCTGAATCCTGTTTTCTTGTATATTGTATTTATAATCATCGCTTTATGCTTTTCTTTGTTCAACAACTGCTTAAAAAGCTGCACTCAGACTCATGATGAATGAGCGTGTTCCGGGGTTTGCAGCCCATTCAAATCCCTGTGCATTGCCCGATCCCATGATGCCTTCGGGATTGATGTTATCCGGAAGGGTTTTATAGATGTAGAACAGGTCTCTTCCGGTAAGCGAAAGTGTCAGGTTCTGAAACACTTTGGTTTTATCAATCCATTTCTGCGGAAGCGTATACGAAAGGGATATCTCGCGCATCTTCACCCAGGTGTTTTCGAGGATTCCGGGTGTGGAGAGGAATTTTCCCCAGCCACCGGCATTGGGCAGATATTTGTAATAGTAATGCACCACATTGGTATTCACGCTTCCATCTTCATGCACGCCATCGAGGATAATGCCGATATTGCTGGTGTTGCCGGCAGGATCGGTATAAGGAAGTCCGCCACCATCTCGTTCGATCAATGTTTCAGGGCTCTGACCAGTCTGTAAACCAATTACATACGATCCACTGTAAATGTCACCGCCCCATTTGGTGTCGATCAGCATGCCGAAACGTAAACCTTTGTATTGCAAACTGGTATTCCATCCTGCGATGAAATCAGGCGAAGCATTCCCGATCGGAACACGGCTGTCGGTGATGAGGTATTTGGTGCCGGCATCGTTCACAATCCGGTTTCCGTTCTCGTCGTACACATAATCGTAACCGCTGATGGTGCCGTATTCGTCACCTTCTTTCAGTACCATGGCTGGACCATTCAGTCCCCAGATATCGGCCAGCATATAGGTGTCGGCATCCCCGCCCAGACTTA
>CAZVKW010000176.1:0-5045 GCA_964627945.1 uncultured Lentimicrobiaceae bacterium | reverse complement strand
ACCAACATACGCGTAGGACTTTCACCCGGAAGTCTTGTTCACATAGGGAATATCAAAACCGGTCAGACCCGTTTCGATATTGTTCGCTACAAAAATGATCTGTTCGAAGAAGAACTCAACATCAGTCTTGATTCCATTCCCGACAAGCTCAAAGACGATGTTTATACCTGGATTCGTGTTACCGGCCTTCAGGACACTGTGAGCATCAATAAGTTAGCAACGATTTTCAATATCCATCCGTTGATTATCGAAGATATTCTGAACACGGTTCAACGTCCAAAAACCGAATTCCTCGACAATTATATCTTCCTCACATTAAAAACCCTGCATATCAATTCCGGCGAATTTGGCATTGATTCGGATCAGGAAAGCCTGTTGCTTTTCGAAAAGGTTCTGATCTCGTTCCATGAAAATGATCTACCTCTCTATGAACCTGTTACCGAACGTATGAAATTGCCCGGCGGAAGGCTCCGCACCCGTGGCGTGGATTATCTCTTCTATGCCCTTGTGGATGTGATCGTTGATAATTATTATGTGGCTATTGAGGCAGCCGGTGATTATATCGATAACCTGGAAGATTCCATCTTTGACGAAAAATCGTTTGATGTTCTCGAGTCGATCCAGGCGGTAAAAAAAGATCTATTGTTCATCAAAAAGAGCGTTTACCCGCTACGCGAAGCGCTGGGAACCCTTATCAAAGCCGAAACTAACCTGATCGATTCGCAGCAAACACGCTATTTAACAGATGTTTACGACCATCTGATTCAGATTTATGAAAACATTGAATCCTTACGCGATCTGAATGCCGGATTAAAAGATATCTACCTCAGTATGCTCAGCAACAAAATGAACCAGATCATGAAGCTGCTGACCATTATTTCGACCATTTTTATTCCACTCACATTTATTGTTGGTCTGTACGGAATGAATTTCGATTTCATGCCCGAACTGCACTGGCGATATGGTTATCTTTTCGTTTGGATTGTAATGACAGGCGTTACGGCAGTGATGTTCAGGTGGTTCCGGAAAAAGAAATGGCTTTAGGAAGATTGATTAAGCCAGCTGAATTGAATTATAAATAGTTTGTAATCAACCGGTTATCACTTTTTTTGACACGATCAGCTCATACGATCTGTCAATCCAGCTGAAGATGCGCGGGGCATCGGTATTGAAATCAATGTCGACAGTGATCCAGTGTTTTTTGTTCATATGGTATCCCGGCCGTACCTCGCTGTAGCGTTCTATCCTTTCGATCACCTCTTCAGGACTTGCTTTCAGATTGAGTGAAAGCGGTCCATCGAGATTGGCCAGCAGAAATATTTTTCCATTCACTTTAAACACCAATGTATCATCGCCGAATGGCATCGCTTCGGTAGCGCCGGACTTTGCGATACAGTAATTTCTTATGTCTTCGATATTCATAGCGGCATAAAAATACAAAAAAAGCACCCCGAATGGAGTGCTTTTCATTTTTTTTAAAGCTTAAAAGCCTTTTTGATCGTATCGACATAATCGAGTTTCTCCCAGGTGAAGAAACCGACTGTTTTATAGTTTTTATCAACACCATTTTCCTTGCGGGTCACGGTTGACTTATCCTTATAATATACTTCCACTTCCTGTTCGTAGCTTTCGCGACCAAAATGGCCGTAAGAAGCTGTTGGCTCGAAAATCGGGTTTTTCAGTCCGAAACGTTTCACAATGGCAAAAGGACGCATATCAAAAACGCCTGAGATCACAGCTGAAATCTGTTCATCGCTGAGTTTCTTTCCATTGCTGTCGGTCACTTTGGCGGTATTGCGTGTATTGATATAGAAACCAACCGGCTGTGCAACACCGATAGCATAAGCCACCTGAACCAGAATTTCGTCGCAAACACCCGCTGCCACCATATTCTTGGCAATATGACGAGCTGCATAAGCTGCCGAACGGTCCACTTTCGATGAATCCTTTCCGGAGAATGCTCCTCCACCATGGGCGCCTCGTCCACCATAGGTATCCACAATGATTTTACGTCCGGTGAGCCCGGTATCTCCGTGCGGACCACCAATCACAAATTTGCCGGTGGGGTTGACAAACAACTTGAAATCGTCTTTAAATAATCTTTTAATGTTCGGAGGAAGCATCTTCTTCACCCTTGGAATCAGAACTGTTTCCACATCTGATCTGATCTTGGCCAGCATGGCGTTTTCTTCATCGAAATCGTCGTGCTGTGTAGAGATAACGAGCGTATCAATACGAACCGGTTTCCAGTTGTTGGCATATTCTACAGTTACCTGTGATTTGGCATCGGGACGCAGATATTTCATTTTTTTGCCTTCGCGGCGGATGGCCGCAAGTTCCTGCAGAAAAATATGACTCAGTTCGCTGGTGAGCGGCATCAGACTGTCGGTTTCGCGACAGGCAAAGCCAAACATCATTCCCTGATCGCCGGCGCCCTGATCCTCTTCGCTTTTGCGCACCACGCCCTGGTTGATATCGGGCGACTGCTCATGAATGGCCGACAAAACACCGCATGAACCAGAATCGAACATATATTCGGCTTTGGTATACCCAATGCGATGGATGGTGCGGCGCGCGATGGTTTGAACATCGACATAGCCATTGGTTTTCACTTCGCCGGCCAGCACAGCCAAACCGGTGGTAACAAGGGTTTCGCAGGCCACTTTCGACTCAGGGTCGAAGCGAAGCATTTCGTCAAGAACGGCGTCCGAAATCTGATCCGATACTTTGTCGGGATGACCTTCTGATACCGACTCGGATGTAAACAAATATCCCATTGTGAATGTATTATTAATGTAAATACTCGGGAAAGAGGCGATTTGCAGGCTAAAATTGCTTTAGCATTTTTTTAAGTGGTTGCAATCAAATCAAATCTTTCCACAATCTTATCTGAATCATAGCAGATTCAGACGGCAAAAGTAATTATTTTTTATAATTCAAACCATTTAAACCCATTTAAACCTGAAAGGTTTTTGAAACCTTTCAGGTTTAAATGGGAAATTAATACGACACAAGCTGCATATTGGTCACATCGCAGACAATGGTTTGTCCGTTGGCGATCTGTATTGGTCCAAAAGATGGGTTTGCCAGACTGCCGGACCCGTACCAGCCGACATAATCGCCATAGCTCCATTTGCCGTTGTTGTCAACATCTTTCCAGACATCCAGAATATAGTTACCGGGCAAGATACCTACCATATTAAAGACCACTTTAGAGCCTTCATCGCCCACCGTAATGCTGTTGGCAGGCAAATTATGCATCCAGCTATCATAATCGGTATAAATGCTTACCTTGCTGTAAAGCAGATTTCCTGAGATATTGTCGGCAAGTCTGATTCCACCGGTGATGAGCGTGGTGGCGCCCGTAATATACACACTGCCGATAGCCGAAGTCTGACCGCCATTTCCGTCCGTAACCGTAATATGAACGGTGTCTGTTCCGGGAGTTGCGGCAGTTGTCCAAAAGGCAATTTTACCCAAACCTTCGATATGGCCACGACTCACGGTATAATTGTATGTGAGCTGGTCTTTATCGGGATCGCTTGCCGTGACGGCAACTTTGGCCGTTCCGCCTGAAAACACTTCAACAGGATTGAGCCCTACCGAACTGATTTCGGGATTCCGGTTGGCAGTATCTTTTCCACATGACAGTGTTACAATCGTGAAAAGGAGCAATAAGATGGCATTCAAAGAGATGAGCCGGGGGATTTGAATTATTTTCATAAGATATAAGAATGCAATGATCAATTTATCAGTGACGGATATGTTTGAATCCTTTTGTACAAAGGTAAATTTTAAACCCAAAAAACAAAACTAATCCCGCGTCAGCCGGTGAAATGATTCTTCCATGCTCGTTTCTGATCTTTTCATCGACAGGATGGCAAGTTTATGCCGAACAGCCCATTGCATGAGCTCTTGCTGCATCACATCCGGTTTGCCGGTGCGTATCTGCCATGTATTCCCATGCAGTCTTTCAAGACCATTCACGCCCGGAAGTTGTTTAAACAACGCATCTTCCACCTGACGATCCAGTTCAATAATCAGGATATTCTGGCTTTCGGGTCGGGCAAGATTAGCCGTTTTATCGTCGGCCACGATCTTCCCTTTGTTGATGATGATGGCCCGGTCGCAAACGGCTTCCACCTCCTGCATGATATGCGTGGAGAGGATGACGGTTTTTTTCTGTCCCAACTCACGGATCAGATTGCGGATATCGATCAACTGATTCGGATCGAGGCCCGAAGTTGGTTCGTCGAGGATAAGCACTTCCGGATCGTGTAATAGTGCCTGCGCCAGTCCGACCCGCTGCCGGTAGCCTTTCGACAGGGCTGAAATCTTTTTATGACTCTCATCTTTCAGGCCGGTGAGATGAATCATTTCTTCGACACGGCTTTTTGTTTTGCTTCCCAGCTGAAATATCCCGGCAGTAAAAGCAAGATATTCACGCACATACATATCCGTATAGAGCGGATTGTGCTCGGGCAAATAGCCGACCAGCCGACGTACTTCGATTGAGTTTTCCATCACATCGAGTCCGTTCACGCTCGCTTTTCCCTCGCTTGGAGGAATGAAACAACTGATGATTTTCATCAGGGTTGACTTGCCAGCACCGTTCGGGCCAAGCAAGCCGACAATCTGTCCGGCAGGAATGGTAAAATTCACTGCGTCGAGCGCCTTTTGTGTTCCGTAAAATTTGGTAATATTCTCTGCTGTAACCGACATAGCATTCTTCTGTTCGGCTTCAAAATTACATAAACTATCCGGTTTAGGAGGAATGAATGAAAAGGATTGAATTATTTGATTGTAGTGAAAGTCAATGTATATCCTTGATCGGACCATATTTACCCAGCCTTAAGATCGGGATTTCTTCAAACATACATTTATTTTGTCCTTTTGTGGCCAAAAGGACTAAAAGCCTTGATCAGGCGAAACCCCACCACGCTCTTCCAAAATGGCGACAATCCAGTCGAAGTAGTGTCTCGTCTTTTGGGACGAGACAATCATACCCGACTGCGTCGGGATGCCTTCGACGGATTTTCTGCCAT
>CAZVKW010000175.1:1743-5081 GCA_964627945.1 uncultured Lentimicrobiaceae bacterium | reverse complement strand
CCTGATTTATCAAAGCCAGATGTGATTTCTGAAGTGCTGGAAGATCGAAAAGAACTGGAGCGATTAATGGATTATCCTGTACGCGGTATGTCGTATCCATTTGGCAATACCAATGATTCGGTCATTGAGTTAATCAGCGGTTTAGGTATTGAATACGCAAGAACAGTAGGCGATACGTATGATTTTAATCTTCCCACTGATTTTCTTGAATGGCAACCGAGCATCCATTTGTTCGGAAAAACAAATTATATACCCAACGATACAGCGAACGACAGCAGGGAATTAGCACAATTTTATCAGCTTACAACTAATTTTCTGAAAGCGAATTCATTGGCCCTGTTTTATGTCTGGGGACATAGCTGGGAATACGAAGGACCCGGCAACAAATGGGCAGAAGTGGAGAAGTTTTTCAAAATGATCTCCAAAAATCCCGACATATTTTACACAACACAGATATATTTATTGGATTATATCAATGCTTTTAAAAATCTCAGATTCTCAGTGGATAAAAGCATGGTGACTAATCTGAGTTCGATAGATGTATGTATAAAAATAAATAGCAAAGTGTTAACTGTTGAAGCAGGTAGCACAAAACAGTTCAATTAATCAGAGAAAAATAAGTATGAGAAAATACCATTTAATAATTTTACTTTTTATCGCCCAAATCTCTTTTGCGCAGAACAACAGGCAAAACATACGTGGTGTAGTTACTGACAAACTATCGCAAATTACACTTCCCGGGGCCACCGTTCAAATTGTGAACAAAGGAGAAATCATAGGGACCGTCACCGATGAAAAGGGAAATTATGTACTTGCTAATCTGGCTCCTGACCGCTACGAACTTAAGATTTCATATGTTGGCTACAAAGAGGTTTTTATTCCCAATGTTGTGTTGACTTCAGGCAAAGAAGTTGTGCTCGACATTGCCATGGAAGAAGATTTGAAGCAGTTGAATGAGGTGGTGATCACTGCCAACCGAAAGGCCGGAACCATCAACAATTTAATTCCTGTAAGTGCCCGCACATTTTCGACCGAAGAAGTAAACCGCTATGCCGGCGGTCGCAGTGACCCGGCGCGTCTGGCGGCGAATTTCGCAGGAGTAAGCGCCCCCGATGACAGCAGGAACGACATCGTAATCCGTGGCAATTCGCCGGTTGGCGTTTTGTGGCGTATTGATGGAATGAACGTTACAAACCCGAACCATTTTGCAACGGTGGGCACTACAGGAGGAGCCGTCAGCGCCTTAAATACCAACCTTCTGAAAAGTTCTGACTTTCTAACCTCGGCTTTCCCGGCCGAATATGGCAATGCCACAGCCGGGGTTTTCGACCTGGGTTTCAGAAACGGAAATACACAAAAACGAGAAACAACCCTGCAGGCCGGCGTGATTACAGGACTGGAAGCCACAACGGAAGGGCCGATCAATAAAGAAAAAGGCTCATCCTATCTGGTAGGCTATCGCTATGCACTGGCTGGTGTTGCCCAAGCGGTAGGCATAGATATTGGTACAACAGCAACTCCTTCCTACCAGGATTTATCCTTCAAAGTGAATAGTGGTGATACAAAGTTTGGAAGATTTTCAATGTTTGGGATTTTGGCCAAAAGCACGATCAATATTGATGGAGGAACAAGCAGTACTTTGTACGGAAATGGCAGTGGGCATGATTTAAGCAGTCAGATTGGAATTGTTGGCCTAAAACATTTCAAACAGTTGTCTCCCAAATCTTATCTGAGTTCAACGCTGGGCATCAACTATTCAAAAGGTGATCAGGCGGATTATGATTACGACAGGCGCTCGGATTCTGCTTTTACGAAATCAGAAAACAGTGTCACCAAAACAGGATACAATTTCTCTACAAGTTTTAACTCAAAGATAAATTCAAGATTATTCGTCAAGGTGGGAATTCAGGATGAGCTGATCGGATTGAATCTCTATTACCGGACGAAAGACATGATTCTGGCAGATTGGACGCAAATTTGGGATTCTGACAGTTATACAAATCTGGCACAAGCCTATGCACACGCCAAATACAACTTTAGCGATAAACTGACGCTCAACGCAGGCCTGCATTCTCAGATGTTTTTTCTGAACAATTCTGTTTCGGTTGAACCTCGTCTGGGCCTCACCTATGAGCTTAATAATCAAAGCAGTTTTAGTTTTGGTTATGGTCTGCATTCCCAGATGCAGCCGATTAACGTATATTTTCTGCAAACCCGGCAAACAGATGGCTCATACACCTATGATAATGAGAATTTAGACTTTACAAAAAGTCATCATTTCGTTTTGGGCTATGATTTGCAGGCATTTACCGACTGGCGATTGAAAGCTGAAGCCTATTACCAATATCTTTATGATGTTCCGGTAAATACCTTTTCGAGCAGCTATTCAATGCTCAATACAGGAGCAGGTTTTAAAACAGATCTCGAAGACAGTCTGACCAATGGCGGTACAGGAAGAAACTACGGAGTCGAACTCACCCTCGAGAAATTCTTCAGCCATGGGTATTATGGTCTATGTACCTCATCCTTATACAGTTCCAAATACATTGGAAGCGATGGAGTTGAAAGAAATTCGGCATTCAATGGAAAATATGTTTTCAATATTTTAGGAGGAAAAGAATGGAAAGTGGGAAGCGAAAAACGGAACAAAATCTCAGCTGATATTAAATGCACAAATGCTGGAGGAAGGGCATATACACCAATTAATCTGGATGAATCCATTGCGCTTGGTCATGAACAATTGTCAACCGATGCCTATTCAGATTTTTATGCCACTTATTTCCGCCTTGATTTTAAGATCGGATATACACATAACAGCCGAACGAAAAAACTATCGCAATCATTTTCATTAGACCTGCAGAACATCACTGACAATGAGAACGTTTTCTCACAAAACTATGATGACAAAAGTCAGTCGATAAATACAACCTACCAACTCGGATTTTTTCCTAATTTTATCTATAAAATTCAATTTTAGACGATTAAAATAAATGAGTTTGTGAAATGAAATCACTTCAACTGAACAGCAGAAAAATTGAAGTTCTGATCTACGTTTTTGTCTGGACATTGGTGTTTGCGGTGCCATTTTTCAGCGAACGCAATGCAGGGCAGATTCAATGGGATCAGATTGCCAGGCATTGGCTGAATCTGGGCGGATTTCTGCTGATATTTCTGATAAATGTGTATGTTCTCGTACCCCGTTTCCTCTTGGAAAAGAGATATTTACCGTATTTCATTTCTGTAACGCTTATCATATTTCTGTTGGTAACAACCAAGTTGATCGCACCTCAGGGAAATCCCCCACAGCCCGCTACCGGACATGCACTTGAGATCAGGAC
>CAZVKW010000175.1:0-1643 GCA_964627945.1 uncultured Lentimicrobiaceae bacterium | reverse complement strand
CAGTTTCATCTCATTGATGCAACTCCGGCATTCGGACGAGGTGAAGGTAATAACCGAGATTCCTGAGTCCTTGCCCGACGTCAAAATACCACCTATGTTGTTTATTTCTCTGCTCGAAAACGCTTTCAAACATGGGGTGAGTTATCCCAATAAATCTTACATCCATTTTGAAATCCAGATCATTCAAGACATTTTAACCTGCCGGATAAAAAACAGCAAGCACAAAATCGCGAATGAAAGTCAGGGTGAATATTCAGGAATTGGCCTCGAAAATATCCGTCAGAGTCTTCGACTGTTGTATGAGGATGAGTTTTTATTGAAAATAAATGACCAGGAAAATGAGTTTGAAGTTTTGTTAACTATTCCAATATGAAGATCAGGTGTATTGCCATCGATGACGAGCCACTGGCGGTAAAAAAAATTGCCAGCTACATTCAGCAGACACCCTTTCTGGAACTTGTGGCCGAATGCCGCAGCGCCATGGAGGCCATGAACATCATGGACAAACATGATATTCAACTGCTGTTTATCGACATCAATATGCCTGAAATCAACGGGATGGAATTTGTAAAATCACTGACTACCAGACCATTCATTGTTTTCACAACCGCCTACAGTGAATTTGCCGTCGAAGGATTTCAGGTTGATGCGGTTGATTATCTTTTGAAACCAATCTCATTCAGCAGTTTCCTGAAAGCCGCCAACAAGGTGAAAGACCTGATTGAATTAAGTTCGAATAGCCAGAAGGAAGTTAGTAAAATTCCAGTTAGTCATCTGTTTGTGAAATCCGACTACAAACTGATCCGAATCGAACTCGACGACATCAAATATATTGAAAGTCAGCACGAATACATTCAGATTCATCTGGTGAGCAGCAAGCCAGTGATGACAAAGCTGAGCATGAAAGCCATTGAAGACCAGCTGCCTCCAGACAGATTTATGCGGGTTCAACGCTCTTTTATTGTCAATCTTTCAAAGATTTCGGTGATTGAGCGGAACAGAATTGTATTTGATGGAAAAGTGTATATCCCTGTCAGTGAGCAATACAGAGAAAAATTTCAGGAATACCTTGATCAGAATATGCCCTGATTTTAATCATGCCACTATGATCATATAAGTTAATGGGGAATGCTTAAGATAGTTTTTAACCGCAGAGGCCGCAGAGTTTTTCACGCAGAGGGCCGCAGAGTTTTTTCTCGCAAAGGCGCGGAGACGCTAAGTTTCAGAATTTAAAATCATCCGAGACAATCTGTTACATTCGTGTTATCAGTGTTCAATTCCCTGTTGGTCAGACAAGGAGGTAGGCTAATGAGGCAGATGGGACAGATATTAACTGCAGAGATCAGAAGAGTTTTTCACGCGGCGGTCGCTGCGTTCCTCCCGCTGCGCTCGCGGCGAGAACAATTGAATTATATTTCATCGAGAATACGGATGGTGCTGATTAGGCAGTTTTAACCGCAGAGAGCTGCAAAGATTTCACGCGGAGGGCCGCAGAGTTTTTTCTCGCAAAGGCGCGGAGACGCTAAGTTTCAGAATTTAAAATCATCAGAGACCATCAGTTGAATCTGTGTCATCCGTGTTCCATTCCTGGTCGCTCATTTAAAGCATAGAACCACTTGCCCATAGTAAAATCTAACTTCGGT
>CAZVKW010000174.1:0-5096 GCA_964627945.1 uncultured Lentimicrobiaceae bacterium | reverse complement strand
GTTTCGTGGCCGAGTGGCTAGGCAGCGGTCTGCAAAACCGTGTACAGCGGTTCGAATCCGCTCGAAACCTCAACCCAAAAGAAAGTGCGCAAGTCGCACTTTTTTTGTTTAAACCTCAAATAAAGCAATTTAATTATGCTCCTCAAAGCCATTATTGCTTCCATCGAAGCCGGAAAAGCCATCCTCGAAGTATATCAAACCGAATTTAATGTTGATTTTAAGGAAGACAAAAGTCCGCTTACCCTTGCTGACCGCAGAGCTGATGATATCATCCGTCAGCAAATGGAAATCACCGGAATACCTGTTATCAGCGAGGAAGTAGAAATTCCAGACTATGAAATCCGCAAAAACTGGAAGCAATACTGGCTTGTCGATCCGCTCGATGGAACAAAAGAGTTTGTCAGCCGAAATGGTGAATTCACGGTTAATATCGCACTGATTGAAAACAAATACCCGGTAATGGGTGTAATTTATGCGCCCACACTTGATCTGTTGTATTACAGCGATAGGGCAGGGGCATATAAAATTGAAAATGCTGTGAATCACCTTTCCGAATGCGATTCAATAGAAGAACTGAAATCCAAATCACTTATCCTGCCCATTCCGAAGGAGTCATCCAATGAATTTATTCTTGTTGCGAGCCGGTCGCATCAAAACGCAGAAACAGCCACTTTTATCGAAAATATTCAAAAAAAACACCGGAAAATTCAACTCGTTTCCAAAGGTAGTTCCCTCAAATTATGCATGATTGCCGAAGGAAGTGCTGATTGCTATCCACGTTTTGGTCCTACTTCAGAATGGGACACCGCAGCAGGCCATGCGATTGTAAATGCCGCCGGAGGAAAACTTCGGCAAACGAATGATCCTGATTCCGAACTGACCTATAACAAAACGAATCTGCTCAATCCCTCATTTGTGGCAAGCAAATAAAAATGTTATAATATTGGTAATCAATATTATTAAGCTGTTTCTTCGTTCAATAAACCGATACAAAAGCAGTAACGAAAGCGTTTTTTTGCGTACTTTGCAGCAAATATTACCCAAGTGGCTGAACAAACAAATACTTATTCCATCAACAATCTGCGCGAGCTGGAGGCCGAAGCCATCCATATCATTCGCGAAGTAGCCTCTGAATTCGAAAAGCCGGTTATGTTGTATTCGATTGGCAAAGATTCAAGCGTGATGGTTCGTCTGGCAGAAAAAGCCTTTTATCCCGGTAAGGTTCCTTTTCCATTGATGCATATCGACAGCAAATGGAAATTTCAGGAAATGATCGAGTTTCGTGAAAGTTACACCCGTAACAACAACTGGGATCTGATTGTGGAATACAACAAAGATGGTTTCGAATCAGGCATCGGACCCTTTACGCACGGTAGCAAGGTGCATACCGATGTGATGAAAACACAGGCCTTGCTGCAAGCTTTGGACAAACATCGTTTCGATGCTGCTTTTGGCGGTGCCCGTCGCGATGAAGAAAAATCACGTGCCAAGGAACGTATTTTCAGTTTCCGGGACCGATTTCATCAGTGGGACCCAAAAAACCAGCGTCCGGAACTGTGGGATATATACAACACACGTGTTCACAAAGGCGAATCGATCCGTGTTTTCCCGATCAGCAACTGGACCGAACTTGATATCTGGCAATATATCCGCCTTGAAAATATTCCGATTGTACCCCTTTATTTCGCCAAAGAACGTCCGATTGTGGAAGTCGATGGGAACCTCATCATGGTTGACGACGACCGGATGCCTGCCGAAATGCGTGCAAATGCCAAAATGCGCATGGTCAGGTTTCGTACGCTTGGCTGTTATCCGCTTACCGGAGCCATTGATTCAGAAGCAGATACGATCGAAAAAATTGTTGAGGAAATGATGACTGTAACCAAAAGTGAACGTACAACACGTGTGATCGACTTCGATCAGGAAGGCAGTATGGAACAGAAGAAGAGAGAAGGTTATTTTTAGTGAAAAGTGAATAGTTAATGGTGAATAGTGTATTCTTTTTTAATTAGTTAAACCAGTAAAAAGTTAATAAAAAATATAATGACATCGAACCAAACGATAGATATCAACCATTTTCTTGATCAGGATCAAAAAAAGGATCTGCTGCGTTTGCTTACTGCCGGATCGGTGGATGACGGTAAATCGACCCTGATCGGTCGTCTGCTGTTCGATAGCAAAAAGATCTATGAAGACCAGCTTTCGGCGCTCGAACGCGACAGTAAGCGCATGGGACACGCTGGTGAAGCCATTGATTATGCTTTGCTGCTCGACGGTTTGAAAGCTGAGCGCGAACAAGGCATCACCATTGATGTGGCCTATCGTTATTTTTCGACCAGTAAACGTAAATTCATCATCGCTGACACACCCGGCCACGAGCAGTACACCCGTAATATGGTCACAGGCGCCAGTACAGCCAATCTTGCTATCATTCTGATCGATGCACGCAAAGGCGTGATTACGCAAACCAAACGACACACTTTTCTGGTTTCCCTGCTCGGAATAAAACACGTTGTTGTGGCTGTTAATAAAATGGACCTGATGGAATACAGTGAAGCTGTTTTCGATCAGATTTGTGCTGATTATAAATCATTTACCACAACACTTTCCATTCCGGATATTACTTTCATTCCGCTTTCGGCGCTCAAAGGCGAAAACGTGGTTGAAAACTCCGACAATATGCCCTGGTATCATGGCAAGTGTCTGCTTGAATTTCTAGAAACTGTGCATGTGGTTTCTGACCGAAATTTTGATGATTTCCGGTTCCCGGTGCAATATGTTCTCCGTCCTGACCTGCATTTCAGGGGATTTTCGGGTAAGATTGCTTCCGGAATCGTACGAAAAGGAGATGAACTTATGTCTCTACCTTCGCGCAAAAAATCGATTGTCACCGAAATCATCACGTCCAACGGAACAGCTGATTACGCATTTCCGCCACAGTCAGTTACTATAACGCTGGCAGATGAGATCGATGTATCGCGCGGTGATATGCTGGTTCATCCTGATAATCAGCCACGCTTTGAGCGGCAGTTCGAAGCCATGCTTGTTTGGATGGACGAAAAGAAAATGGATCCAAACACCCAGTTTTTTATCAAGCACAGCGCCAATACATCCCGCGCAAGACTCGATTCTATCAAGTACCGTGTGGATGTGAACACTTTGCAGCAATCAGATTGTGAAGCGTTTTCGCTCAATGAAATCGGCCGCGTGGTCATCACAACCAACAAACCGCTCTTTTTCGATCCTTACCACAAAAATCACAGCACCGGCGCATTTATTCTTATTGATCCCATCACACACAACACTTCGGCAGTTGGAATGATCATCGATAAGATGAATGCCGGCGATATTCCGTCGCGCATCACCGATCCTGAAACCCGCCGTATGATCGATAGTGGCCAGAGCCTGATTGGTCGCAATGAACTTGAAAAACGTTATCAACAGAAAGGTGTAACGATCTGGATAACAGGTCTTCACGGAAGCGGGAAAAATATGCTGGCTTATCATCTCGAACGTCGCTTGTTCGACAGCGGAGCCACTGTGGTTTTGCTTGACGGAAGCACCGTTCGTTCAGGATTATCGCGTGAACTCGATTATTCACCAGCCGACCGTACCGAAAATCTGCGTCGTGTTGCTCACATTTGTAAGATGCTGAATGATCAGGGAATCATTGTGATTGCTTCATTCATTTCACCAACAGAATCAATTCGTCAGCAAATAAGTGAAATCATTGGAAATGAGCGTTTCCACCTGCTATTGATGAGTGCCGGAATCGACTTTTGCCGCAGCAACAAACCCGACTTATATCTGAAGGTGGATAAAGGTGAACTGCGCCATCTGCCTGGTGCCGATGAAACTTTTGAAATTCCGCAAACTGCCCAACTAATCTTCGATGCTTCGAAAGAAACACCAGATGCTGAACTAATTATGCAGTATCTGGCGGAGAAGAAGATTTTCCCAACTCAGTGATAAAAGAAGTTAGAAAAGGAACATACAGATTATATTCTTCGAAATAAAAACTGTCTCCTTAAGGAAACAACATAGACAGAAAGGGCAGATTGCCTGATGAATGAAAATGGCTTTCTGAAGTCTTACATTTTTCTGATTTTTAATAGAATTGTATAATACATCAAGACAATTGCTATTAACTTTACCTGCATGTTTAAAAGTGGTCATAATCTCAATTTTTTCATTGCGCTCAGTCTTTTATTGCTGATTGGGTTAACAGGTATTGTTGGTTATATGGCTATTGAAGGTTTTACCTTGCTCGAAGCATCGTATATGACCGTTATAACCATTGCGACAGTTGGATTTAATGAAGTTCAACCGCTTTCTGATGCAGGTAAGATATTCACCATTATTCTTATAATATTCAGTTTCAGTTTTTTCGCTTATTCCTTATCCACCATAACGTCCTATTTTGTGGAAGGCAGGCTGAATTTTTTATTTACAGGAAATAGAAAAACGGGGAGAATCACAAAAATGAAAGATCATATTATTATTGTTGGGTTTGGCCGAAATGGTCAACAAACTGCGCACGATTTGTTGTTGTTGAACAAAAAGGTTGTTGTCATCGAAAAAAGCCATGAATTAATAGTTGCGCATGATAAAGACAAGGTGTTGTTTGTTGAAGGCGATGCCACCGAGGATGAAATACTCGAACTGGCTGGTATTCAGAAGGCTGGGGCTCTAATAACCACACTTCCTATTGATGCTGATAATTTGTATGTGGTTCTTACTGCCAGATCTTTGAACGCAGAACTTCAGATTATTTCACGTGCATCGCACGATTCATCCTATAAAAAACTGATGACCGCCGGAGCCTCCCATGTGGTTATGCCCGAAAAGGTAGGTGGTACATTTATGGCAAGTCTGGTAGCCAAGCCCGATCTGGCTGAATTTTTCCATCACCTTACCATCGAAGGGAATGAAGGTGTGAATCTTGTGGAAGTGGTTTGCTCCGATTTGCCAAGTGAATTTCAGGATCGTACCATTCATGATATGAGCATCCGCAGGCTCACAGGAGCGAATATTGTTGGATTCAGAACACCTGAAGGTCAGTATATTATCAATCCTTCCGGCGAAACGGTCATGGT
>CAZVKW010000173.1:0-5130 GCA_964627945.1 uncultured Lentimicrobiaceae bacterium | reverse complement strand
GTTTATCTTTTTGCCGGCATTCTTGAACTGCTTCTGGGTCTTTGCTGTGCGTTTCTGTTTCGTTGATCCGGAGCTTTTTTCGGCACATGTGCTCCGGGCGTATAAGGAAACGGATGATTGTTCACCAGCGGGATTTTCATCCCGATCAGTTTTTCAATATCATGCAGTTCGGCTCTTTCCTCCATATCGCAAAAAGCAATCGCGATGCCTGAATTTCCGGCACGTCCGGTTCGTCCAATGCGGTGAATATAGGTTTCCGGCACGTCCGGTAAATCATAATTGAACACATGGGTCAGTTCGTCAATGTCGATACCTCTGGCAGCAATATCTGTTGCAACAAGCACACGCAAATTCCCGTTTTTAAAGCTGTTCAATGCAGTCTGACGGGCATTCTGGCTTTTATTTCCATGAATAGCAGCAGCATTTACATTTACCCTGAGCAAATATTTTACAACCTTATCAGCGCCATGTTTGGTTCTTGTGAACACAAGGGCAGTGCGGATATGTTGCTCATTCAGAAGATGAAGGAGCAGATCGGGTTTGCTGTTTTTGTCGGTATAATACAGACTTTGTTCAATTTTATCGACAGTGGAGGTAGGCGGTGTTACTTCAACTTTTGCCGGGTTGCTGAGCATTGAATTGGCCAGATTCTGAATAACAGGGGGCATAGTCGCAGAAAAGAACAAAGTCTGCCGTTTCTGCGGAAGAAAGGCAATGATTCTTTTTACATCGTGTATGAAACCCATATCGAGCATACGATCGGCTTCATCCAAGACGAAAATCTGCAGATGGCGGAGATCAATATAGCGTTGGTCGATCAGATCGAGCAGACGGCCCGGGGTTGCAATCAGAATGTCGACACCTCTTTTGAGTGAATTGGTTTGTGGTAGCTGAGACACACCTCCGTAAACGACCGTATGTTTCAGATTAGAATATTTGCCATAGGCGGCAAAACTTTCGTCAATTTGAATGGCCAGCTCTCTCGTTGGAGTCAGAACCAGCACCTTGATACCGGGTTTATACTGCTTTTGTCCGTGCAAAAGCTGAATGATTGGAATGGCAAAAGCGGCTGTTTTGCCTGTGCCTGTCTGGGCACAGCCTTGAAGATCACGGCCTGCCAGCACAAAGGGAATAGCCTGTTGCTGAATGGGCGTGGGAATTGTGTATCCTTCTGCTGTTAAAGCTTTCAGGATAGGTTCTATCAGATGAAGATCAGTAAATGACAAGAAATAATGGGTTAAATGGAGCCGGGAAAGACGTTGCATTTTCTGCACCGGCGAAAGGAATTTTTTTGGATATCGGCTTACAACCTGCCGTTTTCAAATCAATGAGACTGCAAAGATACGTTTAATTATGCTTGAGCGTTGCATTTGTTTCTGAAGGCAACTGATTCGCAAGCTATTTATCAGCGAATGAAAATAATAGGGCTTACGTAGAATAATAGATTACCTTTGTGGCCTTATCCGAAAGGGTGAAGCATCTCACACATTTGCCAGGGTTCGCAGGCAATGACATTCAGGTATTTACTAAAACAAATTTAATTATGGGCGGAGCACGCGAGACATTTGGTAAAAAAGAAACAAGAGTTAAAAAAGAGAAAAAAAGAAAAGAGAAAGAGCAGAAGCGCATTGTTCGTAAAGAGAACAAGGGTGACGGTGGTATGGATAGTATGATTGCCTATGTGGATGAGTTTGGCAATATTACCTCTACTCCTCCGGATTTGATGAAGCGCGAAGCCATCAAGGCCGAAGACATTGAAATCGGCGTAAGAAAAAGCAGTGATATGGAACCTGTCGATATGCTTCGCAGGGGGATTGTCACCTTTTTCGATACCAGCAAAGGATTTGGATTCATCCGTGATTCAGCCAATCAGCAGGATGTTTTTGTGCATATGAACGGACTTATTGAACCGATAAAGGAAAACAATAAAGTTACGTTTGAAACGGTAAGAGGCCCAAAGGGTATGAATGCCGTGAATGTTAAGATAAACAGGGAATAGCGGCTTTCTTCATACAGTTGACGTATTCCAGTCTCAGTGTATTCATCAGTATTTTCACCGAAACAATTTTATTAGTTCTCCATACATTGCTTCCGGCAAAAGCGTATCCTCTTCTGAAATTTCCTTTCAGAGCGGACGTGAGTGATGCCATGATACAATAGGGAGCTGTGCGGATATCACAGGTGCGTACACAATTCCACGGACATGTTTTGGGTTGGCGTTTGCCCGACTCTACTTCTTCCAGAAATGGAGATTTTATGGCTCTGCCCGGCATTCCGACAGGACTTTTGATAATTTTTACATCTTCTTTTTTCGCATCAATATACGCTTGCTTGAATTCGTCAGAAGCATCGCATTCAATAGTAGTTACAAAACGTGTTCCCATCTGAACGCCTGATGCGCCCAGTTTCAGATATTTTGCAATGTCGGCACCTGAATAAACACCACCTGCGGCAATCACAGGAATGTTTTTACCAACCAACAGTGCAATTTCATCCACTGCTTTCACCACTTCAGGAATCAGTTTTTCGAGGCGGTAATTATCGTCAAAAATCTGTTCGGGTTTAAAACCCAGATGTCCGCCAGCCATAGGTCCTTCAACGATCACGGCATCGGGAAGATAATTATAGTTTGTCAGCCATTTGTTGCAGATCAGTTCGGCAGCACGGGCCGAAGAAACGATGGGTACAAGTCTGGTTTTGCAACCGGGTGTGCGGTATTTTGGCAGATCAAGCGGAAGTCCGGCTCCTGAGATAATCAGGTCAGCACCTTCTTCGATGGAAGCGCGCACAAGTTCAGCATAGTCGCTCAGGGCAACCATGATATTCACTCCGATGATTCCCCTTGATTTTTTTTTGGCATTTCTGATCTCAATGCGCAATCCTTCGATGCTGTTTTCCTGAAAATTACCCGGCAGACTCTTATAAATCATTCCGAGTCCGGCAGCTGAAATCACCCCGACACCACCTTCATTGGCGACTGCCGAAGCAAGGCCCGAAAGCGATATCCCAACACCCATGCCTCCCTGAAAGATGGGAACAGATGCGATTAATCCTCCGATGTCCAATGGCTTCATTTTCATTTCTTCAATTTTTGAGATGTATTTCCTTCAGAAAGAATGGCGGATACAGATCATGAGCGCCGGAGCTTTATCAAGGATAATTTTACATGACAAAATTACCTGCTTGCGGGGGCAGTGGCTAAAATATGGGTTGATGTGCCTGAATAGGGCGGTATTGTGGGTTTCCGGGACGAAATGTCGGTGAATCTGGGACGGGATGCCTGATTTTAGCTTCAGAAATGAGCCGGAAAACTGGCAAAAGGGGATAATTATCCGTGCGAAATCCGAAATTCAGAACTATTTCGAGGCAATCAGTTTTCTGAAATGCCCTACTCTTTGTCTGGAAACCGGTATGCGAAAATCCAATCCATCGATCTCTAGACTCACATTGGGCGACGAGCCTGTTAGCCGGTTGATCTGATCAATATTCACAATTGTACAACGGTGACATTTGATCATATTGGGCAATCCGCTGATCGATTCTTCCACCTTACTCAGGGTCTGTCTGATCAGTTGTTTGCGAACAGAAGCGCCGTCACGAAAGAAAATCTCGATATAATTGCTGGCCGATTGAATGAGAATGATGTTATCAAGTCCGCCGGAATAGGATTCTTTTCCGTTGTCCGATTCGAGTTTTATGGTTTCCTTATCAGTCTGATGAGCATTTTTTCTTTCTTCGGCCAGCCAGTGTCGACCCGAATCAATCGCATTTACTACACTGTTTTTTAATGAATTATTATAATTCATCAAATTAAAAAGCACCAAGGGCAACAGAGCAAGTGCGCCGGATCGGAAAAGACTCAGCGATTCGAAACTGGAAATACCGAAAGCATATGCTCCAAGCGCGAATCCTGCTATCATGACAGCAAACATGCAGATGTTCCAGATAAGCTCCTTTTTGATGGTCCAGCGCGAAGATTCGAAGAGTTTTGGAAACATTCCGGGAACAATGAGGGTGCTCAGGAAAAAGGTCGCAGCGCTGATTAGTCCCATGATCAGGACAAAAAAGCCGTTGCGGCGCGAAGCCATAAAGTCGATGCCGAAGGGTTGAAAATACAAAACAATCAGCATAAAACCCATGCTGACAAAACTGATTGTGCGCAGGTTATGTTTGAAGTTGTTATTAAAATGATATGAATGGTTCAGATTTTCAAACATTCCTTCGATTTTCAAGGGCAAAGATACGATTAAAAAGTTCGCGTGGCGGAGCAGGGAACATCCTCAATGAAGCCTTGTAAAGGTTTGTTATTCAATAGTTAAACATATTGTTTGTTTTTGTGGCTTAAACAAAAGCAAGCATGGATTGACTGAATAGTTCTTCTGGCGGATCGAGAAATACGGTGATTTCCTTAGAAAATTCATCTGATCAGAGGATTATTTTTGCGGCAGATTTTTTAAATCTCAAGCATTATAATTCTCTTTGAATCATTTTAAATCATGTAAAACTTTGTAAAAATGAATATGAATTTTGCGAAAAATACCCTTGCTGCTTTTTTATTGATTTCAGGATTCATTTTCACTTCCTGTGAGGTTGTTGATGATCTGCTTCCTATGTCAGAATCCGAAAAAACCGTCAAAACGTTCACAGAAGGCGGCAACTGGAACGTAGATACACTGGTTGCGAAAACCGATGTTTTTAGTGGTGGGATCAGTACTGTGACAAGCGATACTACTTACATTCATTATGGAACGATTGAATTTCAGACACCCAATCAAACGGTGCCTGGTTATGGAGCCGGATTTATGATTCACCGATACAACAGTGCTGGTGTGAGTCATACAGATACTGCTGCCTGGGTTCCTTATAATTTCAATTCAGCGAGTGATGGGACGATCACCTTGTTTTTTTCATTGCCGGGAGAAGATTTTGTTGTGAATGCCTATGATATGTACTTGAACCTGGATGCCATGGAAGACGATAAAATCCTGATCTCAGGCTGGCGCCGCGAAACCATCCCAAACGGTTCGGGCGGTAGTTATGGCTCATACCGGAGATACCATCTTACTAGGTAATCACGGGCGCTGGCGACGATTAAATGTTTTAACGCCACCGAATTCAAAGGATTGAAAA
>CAZVKW010000172.1:0-5149 GCA_964627945.1 uncultured Lentimicrobiaceae bacterium | reverse complement strand
TCTAACTTAAAAAAAGTTTGGATTTATATTGACAAGAAAAGCTGCTCTCATTAGGGCAGCTTTTTTATTGCTAATATACTGTCATTCTCTGGTTTTATTTCTGAAGGAATTGTAAAACTATCATTCAACTAACTTGAAAGCAAGTAACCTAATCAATATTTGATGCAAGTCAATCCTTCATAAACTTTTGATTGACAATTGAATTACTAAATATCGCATGTATGATATAATTTCCTTGACACAATTCACTTATATTGATTGGGAAATGGATTTCGTTTTCAATTGATTTCACCAATGAACCAGATTGGTTAATAAAATCAATTTTTTGGGGGAATTGATTAGAGGTTCCGACTTTAAAGAATAATTCTTCGGATGCAGGATTCGGATACCAGTAGCCTGTTTTTGGTATTTCATCTTCAGGTATTCCAGGACTTAATCTGAAAAGCCAGATGATGGCTTCTTGAAATTGACTTTGCCACAGTGCTTCGTTATGCTGGCCACCCGGAACAACTTTCACGTGAAGATCATCGGCCGAAAGTCCTTTATTACGCAATATATCAGCCATTTGCTGCATATCTTGCACAACCCCTTCTCCTTCATTGTCGCCAGCCATCATGTAAACCCGACCATGCGCTTGATATTCTGTTTGTGTGCTTGCAACAACACTGTCTGAAAACCAGTAGGCAGGTGAGAAGATTCCATATTTGCTATAAATTTCAGGATACGCCAGCATGGCATAATGAGATATAAAGCCGCCAAGTGAACTTCCCATCAGGGCAGTTGAAGAAGCATTGGTTTGTGTCCGGTAATTTTGATCAATATAGGGTTTGAGTGTTTCAACCATGAATTCCATATACTTTTCTCCGTCACCACCACCATAATTGGGATTACGCCAAGGACTGAGTTCGTCTATTCGCAACCCCCCGCCATTATCCACTGCAACTACAATCGGAACTTCATAATGGTCTGCAAACAAATGATTTAAACTTTCATCCACCTTCCATTCTCCTGCATATGAGGTTTTTATATCGAACACATTTTGACCGTCGTGCATATATAATACAGGGTAATTCTTGCCTGATGTTTCATAATCAGGTGGAAGGTAGATCCAAACTCTTCTGGTTCGGTTCAGTTGTGGCATTTCGAAATTGTCACTGATAATATGTACATTGCTCGCTGCTGTACTGCCACCTGAGCCTCCGCCATTATCTTCCCAACCTGCAATTGATATTTGAACTGTTTGTCCGTTTCCATAAGTGAAGTTACGGTTTGCAATTTGTCCGCCACCACTTGTTCCTTCGCAGCTTTCCCAGCTTCCACGTGTAAATTTGAATTCAATACTTCCAGTTCCGGCAGGAAGCGTGATTTCCGGTTTACTGTTACTATTCAGGACAAGTTTGTATGCATCATCCCCCGGATTCCAGTTGTTGAAACTTCCTGCAATATAGAAGCTTGAACCATCAGGTGTTGATGCTGGTAAACTATTGATTATAAATGTTACCTGCGAATTAGAAACCAAAGAATTCAGCAGAAATAAAAGAATTAGCGCGAAAGAGAATCGGTTCTTCATGAATTTATTCTTTAATTGTGAAGTCAAAGCTACGATGAATTTTCTCCTCAAATGACCAAAATTCAGGATCAGATGAAATCATTTTGTACATATGTGGGCCAACGAGAGATATTGTTCCAAAACAATCAATCTGATGAAGAGCAAATCAGATCAAATCTTCGATCATCTCTGTTTCGAGACGTAGATTGTTGATGATAAACTGCTGTCGATCAGGGGTGTTTTTACCCATATAGAATTCCAGTATATCTGTAATTAACATATCGCGTTTCAGAAGGACTGGTTCGAGGCGCATACTTGGCCCGATGAAAAATGTGAATTCGTCTGGTGAAATTTCACCTAAACCCTTGAATCGGGTTATTTCGGGATGGGTTCCAAGTTTTTTGAGGGCATTTTGTCTTTCTTCATCGCTGTAACAGTAAATTGTTTCCTTTTTGTTACGCACTCTGAAAAGTGGTGTTTGTAAGATATAGACATGGCCTCCACGAACAAGATCAGGATAAAATTGCAGGAAAAAAGTCAACAGCAACAAACGGATATGCATTCCATCTACGTCGGCATCGGTTGCGATAACAACATTGTTATAACGCAGATTCTCAAGTGATTCGTCGATGTTGAGTGCTGCCTGAAGCAGGTTGAACTCCTCATTTTCATAAACAATTTTTTTGGTTAAGCCGTACGAATTCAGGGGTTTGCCTTTCAGACTGAAAACAGCCTGTGTCTGGACATCACGGCTTTTGGTGATACTTCCGGATGCTGAATCACCTTCGGTAATAAACAGGGTGGTTTCAAGTCTGTTTTCGTGGTTCGTATTGAAATGGATACGGCAATCACGCAATTTTTTGTTATGCAGACTGGCTTTTTTTACGCTTTCCTTGGCAAGTTTCTTGATATTTGCCATGTCTTTGCGTTCTTTTTCGCTCTGCATGATTTTGCGCTGCAGGGCGTCGGCTGTATCCGGATTGATGTGCAGATAATTATCGAGATGCTTCTTGATAATATCACCAATGAAATTTCGGATCGACTGACCATCGGGTTCAATGGCAACCGAGCCTAACTTTGTCTTGGTCTGGGATTCGAAGACCGGCTCCTGTACCTTAATACTGATGGCTGCCACAAGCGAATTCCTGATGTCAGAGGTATCATAATCCTTGTTGTAAAACTCACGTATTGTCTTCACAATGGATTCCCGAAAAGCATTTTGATGTGTTCCTCCTTGCGTAGTGTGCTGACCGTTTACGAAGGAGTAATATTCTTCATTGTATGAATTATTGCTGTGTGTGAAAGCGCATTCAAAATCTTCTTCACGTATGTGGATGATTGGGTAGATCATGCTTTCAGGACCTGACATATTGCGTTCAAGCAAGTCGAGAAGACCGTTTTTGGCCTGAAATTTCTGACCATTGAAAAGTATTGTCAGCCCGTTGTTGAGAAAAACATAGTTCCAAAGCATCTCTTCAACATACTCAAGCAGATAGCGGTATTTCCCAAAGATTTCTTCATCGGGTACGAAAGAAATAAATGTTCCTTGTTTCTCCTCTGAAGGGCTCAGATCATGATTCTGAATAATTACTCCTTTGCTAAAATCAACAATTTTTGTCTGACCTTCACGGATAGATTGTGCCCTAAAGTAAGACGACATAGCATTAACTGCTTTCGATCCAACACCGTTCAGACCAACCGCTTTCTTAAATACATTTGAATCATATTTGGCTCCGGTATTGATTTTGCTTACACAATCAACTACTTTACCAAGCGGCATTCCACGGCCATAATCACGTATCGAAACTTTCTCTTCATTGATGGTCACTTCGATGGTTTTTCCGTTGCCCATCACATATTCGTCGATGCTGTTGTCGATAATTTCCTTGAGCAACACATAAATACCGTCATCGTGCGAAGTGCCGTCTCCCAACTTCCCGATGTACATTCCCGGTCGTAACCGGATATGTTCTTTCCAGTCTAAAGTCCTGATGCTATCGTCGCCGTAATTCTCAATCATTCCGGTCATTTTTTTGAACAAAAATAGCAATTCGGGGCGAACTGCTGAACAGCTTCCGACAATAAAAACTTATTAACTGATTGACTATGACTTTCAAAATTGAAAGCTTTGAAAAATTGCATTTATCGTATTGAAATTCATTAAATTTACATGTCAATTATCTTTTAGTATGTACGAGAAAGTTTATCTCTATTATTTCTCAGGCACCGGGAATGCCCGTGCAGCTGCTCAGTGGTTTTCGGAAGAAGTGATCAAACGCGGAATAGCATGTGAATTACAGCAGGTTTTCAGACATCAAACAGTGAAAATGCCCGAATCAGGCGAAAAGAATCTGCTGATTGGTTTTTTCTTTCCGACCCATGGGTTTAATGCTGCTCCGGCCATGCTGAATTTTATCGTCCGGTTTAAATATATTCATGGTGCATCGGTGATGCTGGTCAATACGCGTGCTGGAATGAAAATTTCAAAACTTTTTGTACCAGGTTTAAGTGGTTTGGCCCAGTTACTTCCTGCTCTGATACTTCGTTTGAAAGGATTTCGTATTGTAGCCATGCAACCACTTGATCTGCCATCCAACTGGATATCCTTGCATCCGGGTGTAAAGGAAAAAGTGGCAAAATCCATTTTCGAACGCTGTGAAGGTATTATCCGACGCTTTGCTGATCGGATTTTGTCCGGGAAAACGAGATACAAAGCATTTCTTTCCCTGCCTTTCGATCTGGCTGTGGCACCAATATCCTTTGCATATTATTTTTTTGGACGATACATTCTGGCAAAAACTTTTATTTCAACCAGGCAATGTAATTCATGTAATATCTGTGAACAACAATGTCCAGTGGGTGCTATTCAGATGAAAGACGGCCGACCTTTCTGGGGCTTCAGCTGCGAAAGTTGTATGAGATGTATGAATAATTGTCCGGAAAAAGCCATACAAACTGCTCATTTATACAGTTTTGTGTGGTGGTATATCCTATGGGCCATCATACCGGCACTTGGATTGTGGGTGGCACTCGACAAAGAAGTCCATCAATGGATCAAAATTGATTGGCTGGCTTCGAACCTGATGACGATTTTACTCTGGCTCGTCTCCTTGCCGCTTATTGCATTGACATACAGACTACTGCATACCATGGGTAGATCAAAATGGCTTGATCAGTCGGTATTTTTTACATCACTCACTTCTTTCAGTTTCTGGCGGCGTTATGTATTTGGACTAAGGAAATCCAGAGCGAGAAAATCGAAGTCGGAAGCGTGAAGTCGGAAGTGTGAAGTCAGAAGCGCGAAGACAGAAGCGCGAAGTCAGAAGCCTAAAGAAAGAAGCGCGAAGTTGTAAATCAAACCTGATAGGAATAAGTTCTCAGGTGTTAATAACACGAAAAAATCATATTCAGTGATAGGCCTTGATCCATTTAAAAGGCCTTTACGATTAAATCCAAAGCATATTAATCAATCAAATAAAATTGAACACTAAGGGAAACAGGAACGTTACCACAATCGTCCATGCACTGTAAACAGGTAAGAAAGACGCAATGCTGTTTTCAACGTTCATTAGTTCATCTGGATTTTTCAGCGATTTGAAC
>CAZVKW010000171.1:0-5152 GCA_964627945.1 uncultured Lentimicrobiaceae bacterium | reverse complement strand
ACTTTATTTCATATATACAACAAAATACGACAATATATTATTCTAATTACTTATATCTCAACAAACGTACCAAATATTTAACATATTGATATTCTGAAATAAAGAATATTTTTTCCTCATTTATAATATCTATTTCGGGATATTTTCCCCATTTAAATTAATCGTCAATACAATTGTTGCAATTGGCTTGCCGACCCCCAGCTAGCGCTGATTTGTAATCTTGCCTTACACTTTACTTGATGGTCATTGAATATTAAATTTTTATTCCAATCTCCTCGTGCATCAAAAATCCAGCATCCCGCAACCGGCATTGCGCACTGGAAGAAATAAAGTATCAGACAGAATTGCCACATTTATTATTGAGCATATTTGGTATAAATTACTTTAAAATTAGTATTTTTGAATAAGTACGCATTGTCAAAATTAATCTGTGATGGATAATTCACTTGAATCATCAGTGAGGGACATTAGTTTAACCGAAGTTTTTGATAAGTTTAAGCTATTTCTCATTATTATGATTGTATTCATGTATTTTTCAGCCGCGAACTTATTTAGTCAGCGATTTGAGAATAGTGTTGTGTTTGATAGTGTATATAACAAAGGGCTTTTTGAACTTTATTCTGATCCGGGCATTTCAAAAAACTGCCTTGAAAAACTGGAGAATCATCGAAAGCAATTTTCCCCGATTCAACAGGCTCAAACCAATTATTTAAGGCTAAAGGTAATTTATGCCGATACCAATGCCGTTAATGCACTCGACAAGCGAATGTTTGAAGCCCCCGATTCTCTGGGCCATAACGATGCCCTGATATATTCGGCCAGGAAATTTCTTGAAAAATCGATGCCCGATAAAGCAATCCATTTGCTTATGGAGGCGCTTGATACATTAAAAGCAGGCTCCGAAAAAGCTGACTATTGCAGTATAAATTTATGTGAGGCCTACCGGCAAAAACAGGAGTACGCAAAAGGAATTGAGATGCTGAACGAGATCGTGAACAGTAGAAGGTATGTTACAGATAATAACAGGGCTTATGCTTACAACCGGCTGGCTGCCATATACGACGAATGGGGAGTGAATAAATACAATATTGCCGATTCGGTCGAAAAATATTCAGTGCTGTGCATTTCATTATCCGAAAAAACGGGCAGCAAAGCAAATCTGGCCTTGGCTCAAAACGAACTTAGTTATCGCTTTTCTTTGGCAAAAAAATATGATGAAGCCCTTGAATTATCGTTGAAAGCCGTAAAGAATTTCGATGAGGCCGGGATGAAATACTACGCAATGAGTGCACTGATAAACCAAAGCAATATTTACATCGGATTAACGGATTATAAACTGGCTCTACTGGCTGTTGTTGATGCCACAAATCTTTGCGCGATCGAGGAAAACAGGAATCTTTTTATGCGCTTGTACTTACAAATGGCTATCATTTATAATTATACCGGAAATTATAAAGAAGCTTACGAGTTTATGGCATTAAGCCGTTTGCTCATGTCTGATTTTTATAAAGACAGAATAAGTATGCAGATCAACGAACAATCGGCTAAATATGATCTGTTTGCCAAGGAGCAAAAAATAAGGGAGGGGGAGCAAAAGAATGAATTTCACAAAAAACAACTGACTTTCCTTATAATCATCATGATTTTCCTGTGTATCGCCTTTGTACTAAGTTTATTCTATTTCAAATTAAAGAGAAAGGAAATTCTTAAACAAAAACTCTTTGAAGCAGTTATTCAAACCGAGGAAAAAGAGCGAAAAAGGATTGCTTCTGATTTGCACGATGGGCTTGGACCATTATTATCTGCTGCAAAACTATATTTTCAGGCATATATTGATGCCAATGATATTGATAATAAAACAGTTATAGAATCAAAGCTTATAAGCATTATTGATAGTGCAATAGACGATACATCAAGAATTTCGCATAATATCAGTCCTCAGATTCTTGAAAAATATGGGTTAAAAATTGCCTTGGAAAATTTCATAAGTGAGATTGATTTCAATAAAAGCATCCAATTTGATTTGTTTTTTGAAAAGATCGATCGCTTTGACCTGAAAGCTGAAATTACCATATACCGAACAATTCTGGAACTCATTCATAATACGATAAAACACGCGAAAGCATCACAGATCTCTATTAAGGTTTTTTTATCCAGAGACACGCTCAATGTGCAATACGAGGATAACGGGATTGGTTTTTCGATAGAAGAAAAACTGAACGAAAAACAAGGGATGGGATTAAAAAACATCAAGAATAGGATTCAATCTTTAGAGGGAAATGTTCTATTTAACAGCCGGCAAAACCAGGGAATGAAAGCAGTCATTAGCATACCGCATAAGGAAATCTCCATGTATGAAACAAATTAAAATTGCCATTATTGATGACCATGACCTTTTTAGAGAAGGTATCAAGTTGGTATTGGGTCAGATCGAAAATTTTGAAGTTGTATTTGATACTTCTAATGGCAATTTATTTCTGGAATTTCTCCATAATTCTTGTCCCGATGTGGTATTAATGGATATCAGTATGCCCCTGATTGATGGTGTTGAAACAACACGCAAAGCAATTGAATTGCGGCCTTCACTGAATATTATTGCGCTGACCATGTTTTCGGATACAACAAATTATACAAAAATGATTAATGCTGGGGTCAAAGGTTTTGTGCTAAAAAAATCGACCAAGTTTGAGCTTCAGCAGGCTATTTCCGTTGTGTTTGAAGGGGGGAATTATTTCAGTCAGGAAATAATTAAAAAACTGGCGTTTCGATCATTCAATGGTTTACAGGGAACAGATAATCTCACAAACCGCGAGATCGATATTCTTAATTTGATATGCAAGGGTTTAACCTCACACGAAATTGCTGAAAAACTGTTTATCAGTGCAAAAACAGTTGAAACTCACCGGAGTAATATTTTTCTTAAGGCCAATGTCCGCAATATTGCCGGATTAATTGTGTGGGCAATCAACAATAACTATTTTTCGATATAGCAAATTCCTTTCCTGCCGAAATATTTCTACAGGTTTTCTCTTAGTTCAATTACAGGTTTCCCTTTAGCCAAAGTACAGGTATTCCTTCTTGTAGCAGCTATTGGCTGCTATTATATTTGTAATGAATCATTTGCAAAGCAAATTCAGTGAATATTGTTATTATTGAGCAAAACAAAATCTTCCGCGAAAGCCTCAAAACTGCGCTTAAACAAATAGCCGGTTTTAATATTGTTTTTGATTCAGATAATAATGCTTGTTTCGATATTCTGAGCGATCAGCAAATCCAATTAATTCTGATTGATAATAACATCACAAAAAGCAAGTGTATCGAAATTAAGAAGGAAGCACTTGTATTATGGCCCTCAGTCAAATTTCTAATATTGACAAGTTTTAAAAAAGAGGAGTGCAATATTGACCTGGACAGGGCAACCAATGCAATACTTAAAAATTCCAGTAAAAACGAATTTGAGAATAGAATCAGAGAACTATAAGTAAAAAAACTAATCAAATTAAAAAAAGGAATACAATGAAAACAACTTCAAGCCTTGCTGTGTTTGCAGCCTTTCTTTTTTGCAGCCTGCTTATGATTACTTCGTGTAAAAAAGATCCGATACAGGATGACGGTTTAGGTGCCGATCCAATTGGTCCCGACAGAGCGTTGCCATATATCTATCCCGACTGGATGAAATATATTAACAACGATAAATACTTGTCCGAAATAACCATCCCGGGAACCCATGATTGCGGTGCCGACCTTCATACCTCAGCGCAAGGGACAATGTCTAATTTAACAATAGCGCAGGATTTCCGCATTGCAAATCAATTGATGTTAGGCGTAAGATGGTTCGACATTCGCCTGAATGATGATGACGGGACAATGACAGTGTTTCACGGCCCTTATTATCTTCACAAAAATTTCAATGACCTGATTCGCCCTACCCTTGATTTTTTAACTGCTCATCCAACCGAAGTAGTTGTTTTTATGATAAAGCAGGAGCATTCTAAAAGAGGAGATGATGCTTTTGCAAACGGTGTTTTGGGCTATCTTAATTGGTCATATCCTGATAGGTTTTGGATGGGCGACCATATACCCCAGCTTAGCGAAGTAAGAGGTAAAGTCGTCATTGTACGGCAATTTTGGGGTACACATGGCTATGCAATGGGAGTGCCTTTGCTGTGGAATGACAACACCACTGGGAGTTTTGGTGGGACTGATGATGGAATGTACGTTTACGTTCAGGATCATTATTCACTGAACACGGTAAGTCTTGATACTAAAATTTCGGAGATTAAGGCTTGTTTATCAAAAGCGCACACCGAACCGTATCCCTTCAGATGTTACTACCTAAACTTTACCAGTGGTGAACAAGACGTTCAGGGAACATCTCTTGAGTATATTGCATCCGTTATCAACCCGGCAATAAATTCATTTTTGCTTTCAGGTACAATATGGCATAATGTAGGTGTAGTATTTGTCAATTTTGCTGGTGGTTCTGATGATGGTGCTGTTCCTAACGACCTTGTAAAAACCCTGGTAAATATAAATGAATTTGCCGACTCTGTTAAAATTGGAACACAAATTTGGACCAATAAAAATCTTAATGTAACACATTACCGCAATGGTGAAGCTATCGCTCACGTAACAGACCCCACTGCCTGGCAAAACCTTACAACCGGAGCTTACTGCGAATACAACAACGGGGCTAACGATTGTGGAAGGCTATATAACTGGTATGCAGTAAACGATACGCGTGGATTGGCTCCGGCAGGATGGCATATAGCTGCAAGCGCAGAATGGACAACGCTTATAGCACATGTGGGTGGTGCGAGTGTTGCAGCAGGTAATCTTAAAGATGTAGGCACTGCCCATTGGTGGTCACCCAATAGCGGCGCAACCAATCAATATTTATTCAGTGCTTATGCCGGGGGCGCAAATTGGAGCCCCGGTTTTGGAAGTTGGGGTGAAACCGCTATGTTTTGGACTTCAACAGCGGCAGGTATTGATGCAACAAGCATTTGGATGAACTACGACAATACCGCAATTCAATATCAAAATCATAAAAAAACAATGGGCTTTTCGGTTCGTTGCGTAAAGGATTAAGTTAAATAACTTCAATTTTCAAAAATAATAAATTAAAAAAAAATCTTTTATGAAAACAAAA
>CAZVKW010000170.1:0-5403 GCA_964627945.1 uncultured Lentimicrobiaceae bacterium | reverse complement strand
ACCACCTGATCGATGACATTGTCGAGACCGATAAACTCATTTTTAAGCTGTATTCTTGCAGATTCGAGTATGTCGCGTTTTGTAACAAGATTGTTATATAGGTATGAGATGTTCTTTTTCATTGCTTTTTTGTTTTCAGCAAAGATGCAATGAGAGGTACGCCAATAGGTGGCGTAGGTGAAAATAAATTCTCAGATATACTTTTTTATTGATTCTGCCAGAACCTCTTTGACCTGGTTTGCTAGTGATTCAGGTTCCAGAACCCTGACTTCTTTACCATACATCAAAATTCGCTGTAGTAGTTCGTAATTAGGTGCAATAAATAATCCAAAAATTACTTCGTTGTCATTTTCAGATACGATTACCTGAGATTTGTGCAAAGGAAGTGTTTTTATATATTTAGCCTGGTATGATGAAAATGACAGCAAAACCTTTTTGGGTTCCATAATACTTATACCTATAACCGAATCAAATCTTGAAGACGGGTCTATCAGCGATGGGTTGAAGGTCTCTTCTGCAATAGAAAGCGAACTCATTCTGTCGAGGCCATAAGTATATAGAAAGTCACTGTCCAGGAAAGTGCCGGCAATATACCACCGGCCTAGATACTCCCTTAGAAGTAACGGACAAAAAGCTTGTATGAATTTCCCTGCATCTTCATCAAATTTCAGGTAGGTAAATGAAATCAGATGCCTTGCTTGTATAGCATTCAGCAATGGCTTCAGGTTATGAAGGCCATGGAAACTTCCATCCGAATCGAAAGAGACATGCTTGATTGCTTCCTTGCTATTGCGAAATGAATCACCAAAGAGCCCGCTTACGGCATTCATTTCAAGAAACCGAAGTATTGTATCCAGTGATTGTAAATCGATGTCAGATAAGCTATATGTATTTGTTGCAGCAGCATAGGGTATCTTCAGGTGAAATTCTGTCCTGATTTCCTCAATTCTACGCTCCAGCGAGCGCATTGAATTGACCAACCCTTCATCACTGAGATACTCAAAGAGTTCCTTTTTAGTGGGCTTACGGGATGACCTGAGTCTTTCAATAATCAGATAGTAACTACGAATGGTGGCTTGGGTGCTCATTGAAAATCTAAAGTTACGTATCTGAAATATTAAACTGTTCGGCTATAAAGTTAAAGACATCCTTGTATATAATCATTAAAAAATCGGAAATTACTTTATTTATTATTCAGGAAAAATGGTGACTAATACTAAACAGCCATCCAATATTTCCATGATTTCCATTAACCAAACTCTTCTTCAAGGCTTCCTCCTTCTTCATATCCATCCGGAGAAGTCTGTTTATTCTTATATCGTCGAGCATTTTATGATTTTTTTTGTATTTACTAAAGGATATTTATAGCAGTCTGGTTAACTGGTTTCCTGTTCCAATTCTGTTTCCACTTACATCGAATGTAACGTTTATCCGGGGATCGTACTGACCCAGACGGTTTCCCCTGTAATCAAAAATATAGAGTTTGCCTCCGATTTCCTGGATGTTACCTAGCATGTTGCCGCTTCTGTCCCTTAAAAATTGAGTTGCCATAGTAATTTGAATTTAAACTGTCCTACTCGTATGGCTTTTCGGTAACGCCCCGTTTCTAAGGGTGGTTTCTGGACTCCACTAAAATTATTTTATTGACTTTTGTACAATCGTTTGCAATTATAGCTTGCAACCGGGTTCTTTTCAGCCAGTTTGCCATATTCGATAAGCACATTTTTATAGATCGAGCCTGTATCTTCATTTGCATACCCTGAAAATATTTCTCCAAACCTTAGGTTGGATTCATCAACCTGATTTTGCGATGTACCTGGTAGTCCGCAATAATCCGCTTCGTCAACTTCGGAAATAAACATTCCGGAATAATAGCCCTTCAACAGGTATTTATTTACAAATTCATCTGCATTGCACCAGATAAACACACTGTTGCTTTTATCCTGTAGTGCTTCGACCATCAAATTATCAATAATATAACTATTTGTCCCATTGAACTGTCCTACTGAAAATAAACCGGCAGAACTTCCATGACCTAACATCATAACCCTGTCATGCGATCGGATAAGTTCTTCAACTTCAAATTTGGATGCACCTCCTGTGATCAACGTTATTTTTTGCATTGACCTGTAAATGAGTTTTAAAAACTTTGTTGACGGATCTTCCGGATGAATAATCAATGTTTTCATTATAAAAAGTTTAAGTGAAGAAGGCTGTCAGGATATAGGATTTACAGTTCAAACAGATCATGCTCTTTCACGTTAAGTTCATGACGCCAGTGATATGCCAGATCCTTGATCATTACCCTGATCTCTTCTCCTTTATGAATGGCATATAATCTTAGAATGGGTCGGAAAGGATCGGAAGTGATGATCACTATATTTGATAAACCGACCAAACGCATCAGAAACGGTTTTTCAATTTTGATAGATTTGATCCTGAAGTAATGAATTTCAACCTTATCCGTAGAAAAGACACCTTTACGCTCTGCAATGGTTCTTTCCCTGAATTCATAATGCCAGCAGCTTATAACTGCATAGTACCAGAGCAAGAGTACTGGTGGAAAGTAAAGCCACCAGCAAGCAACCGCAAATATCAACCAGCCAATGTTTACCCATTGAGAAGGTTGAACATCAAATTCGAATTTGTTTGTCCCAAGATTGACCATGATTCTATTATTCTTTAACGATCAACTGTTTAGATGCCAAATGTTTAATACAAGACTCTGAATACTGTTCAGCGAAAGCTCTAGCTTCCACCTCCAGTGGATGTTTCCAATAGCCGTAATTATCAAGGAGCTCAGCGTATTTTTTATACTGGGCGCTGTCTTTTGATTGGACGTAATGCATGCACTCATGGAGCACTGTATTAACCAACGTAGGGACATCAGGGTTACTTTTCAAATAAACAACGACTTCTCCATCAAACACCCCTGCATACCTGTTGTGTTTGTAATATCGGATTTTGTACAAGGGATATTTTTTGATCTTTTTTTCAGCCAGAAAGGAGCCGGTAAACTGAATTATTTCAGATACAAGCCTGGTATAAGGGACATTTGATTTCCATTTTTTGATATTGAAGAAACTATCAAAAGAATCATCATTCTGAATGAATTGTTCCCAAAGAGCAGAGCCCATCAAAATAATCCCCGTAACAAATAGCGTCCCGGCTATAATGATGTCAATGCTCATTGATGATTGTGTTGAATGGTGAAACCTATAGGACGCCTATTATTTCCTGCAAACAACTGCAAGTCCTGCTCAGCTATCCGGAAAACGGAAGCTGCTTCATTTTCTATTTCTCCTATCATGATCTGAACGTCATATTTATTGCGAAGGTTACGTATCTGAGCTGGAGTGATATGCCTGTATTTATCCAGAAATTTTCGTGTTTCATCGTTTGTACATTCAGGAAAATGATGGTGAAAAATGGATAAGAGTATATTTTCGGGTGGGGATGCGATTTCGGCAATGGTGTGAAACCTGCGATGCAATGCCTGATCAAAATTGCCACTTTCAAAACTGAAATTTGAGCAGCAGACCAGTATGCCTTTGAATCGGTCAAGGCTTTGAAGAAGGAGAGAGATAAGATTATTGTTCATCTGAGAAGCAGCACTTGTTGATTTTGGATTACGTTTATAGAGCAATGATTCTGCCTCGTCAAAGACAATTATCGGGGTTATATCGTATTGATCATAGGCTGTGGCAGCTTCCCTGAACAGCTGAACCAGGTTTTGCTCGCTTTCTCCGATGAATTTGGATAAGATCTGGGCAATGTTGGCACTGAGAATGGGTCTGCCAGTCTTTTTAGCCAGGTAGTGCAGAAATGAGGTCTTTCCTACTCCCGGAGCACCTGTAAGCAAGATAGTTAGCCGGGGTACTTTAGCGCGAATCTTCTCATACGTTTCCCTGCTTAACATTTTCTCGATAAGCTTTAAATCTGAGTTGTCATGTAGATAATTTTCTTCAGGAATCTGATCGGGGGCAATCAAAGAAAGCAACTTAGGATGAAATACTTTTTTGATGGTCTCGCACTCTGAAGTGCACAGAGCCTGAACACTTTTATCCGTAAGTTTTAGATCCCTGGACATAAAGAAATCTGCTGAAAAACTCAAATATCCTTCCGAGATCAAGTGACTCTTCCCAGACATGAACTCCTTCTGGATCTGATATTTTACAAAGGAATCATCTGCTACAAATGTTAAGGCTATCTCCAGATCAAGGGGCTTGTTGTAGAGGATATGATTCAAGGTAGCCATGGAAAGCAGCGCCTCAGCTATTTTTGTCAGCTTCTGTTTTCGCAGCCACTTAATCTCAGCTGTGGATTCGTATTCATCAATCTGATCCGTTATTTTATCCAGGAAATCATTTTCAGGAAACCTCCCCGCTTCAGACAAAAGGGAATTGAAATCCTTCAGGAAATCTTCAAATGAGTCTGCTTTGTGGATAAACATTTTCCTGTTGTATTCAAGAATGCCCTTCAGGCAGTTCTGTGACAGCCCGTATACTTTTTCATTACTCCGGTATCCTGGTTCAGACACTACCAGGAAATGCTTTTTGATTAAATGCTTTAATGTTATGTTTAACTGAATGCAGCCTTCAAGATTAATCTGGAAATGTTTAATGATCTTGTTCAAGGTAATTCCGGAATCATTTGAAAGTTTCCTCTCAATGAAGAAGCAAAGGATAATGAGGTCGTATGCATTCCTGAGTCCGAAAAATTTTTTCACTGTATGGATACGCTCATTATCCTGTTCAGAATAGTCGGCAAAATCAAGCCGATGAGCAAGAAATGAAACCTGGAGTTCTTCAATAGAACTGCATAGTTGGGATGCCCGTTTATTTTGTCTCTTTGCTTTTTTTTCAACCATAGTCTTTGCGCCTGAATAAGTTGGAGCTGAATTTGAATCAAAATCCGGAGTCTGAAATAGTAATTCCGGGAATTCAGGTTCTGAGGAAATCCCGCCTAATTATTTGGTAAAAATAATTTGAAAATCAATGTATTCTGGTGGTTTTTCAAGCTTGAAATCTCTGGATTCGTATAAATCTCATAGGAAAAATTTCAACGCTGGTACTATATATCAGAATGATTCTTAGGGTATAAAAACCTAATATTTGTGCTGCATGTGAGAAGCAGAGTAGCTTCTACCAATTATGAACTATAACATTAATAAGACTAATGCTTATCGATATGACAAGAATTCTGGTAGATCCAGGTAAAATGAAGTACTGGAACAGAAATTTACCTGAGTGCTTCTTTCTCTGAGACTATTTAATCTGTTTCAGGCTCCGGCTTAATAAAAATAGATTAAACCAGAACAATACCACCACACCCTATTTTTGTAAACCTATCACTATTATCCGACTAACTTACAAAACAAGGCAAAAATCCTCGTAATTGCAT
>CAZVKW010000169.1:0-5444 GCA_964627945.1 uncultured Lentimicrobiaceae bacterium | reverse complement strand
ATAGGTCATTTCCTTCATCGAAATTCCTTCGGTGCGGTAGCGCAGCATCGAGAAAACAGCAAACAAACCAAAGGCGGCTCCCATCGAGATATTGGTTTTGTTCAGAACGAAAGTGATGATGAAAATGATGATGTTAAACAGGAAGAAGGTAAACATGAATTCCTTGTTCCGGTAGTTCGGAAAATAGATCAAACCGAAAATGAACAACATGGTCAGAATATCGATCGTTATTGCGTAAGCGAACCGATTGGTAAGCGTTACCGGGCCTGATCCGTTCGTTGATATCGATGTCGTGTTTTCGATTTTTTTACCTTCCTTATCCGATCCGTTTCCATCGCTTGCATAGGCCGATTGAAATCCGAGTGTTAAACCCAGAAACAGGAAAATAATCAAAGTTTGCTTAATATATATCATATCCTAATTTGGTTAAAGATTTCATTTTTTGTTTGAAGCGATTCATTTTCAGGTTTTTATTCATACTCACAATACCCATACAGTATTTGCTGAGGAAATTATGTGGCTGATGTTCCGATTTCATCAGTTGCCTGAAAGGCGAAAGAACATTTTTATCCTGTTTCACTTCCACAATCACAAGATTCTGCATTTTCTTCTCGATTCCTTCCACGATATATCTGAGATTCAGGTCAATAGTTAATCGCTCGTTGGCACGAATATTCACGAGTGTCATCCGGTCGAAATAAACCTGCAAAGCTGGCAGGTATTGCGAATAAATACCCGGTGTATGCTTGCTGATGAACTGATTCAACGAATCATCCAGCCTTTGCGGAATGCTGTCGACGACCATCCTCTTTTTAATGGTGCGGGCTTTGTTGTTCTTCGATTTAATCTCGAAAAAGGTCAAACCCGAACTTACATACTTCCGGAAGCGTAATTTATAACGAGTCCGGCGTCCGTTGTGATGCATCTGATACAGAAAGAACTCCGGAGTGTCAAAATACAGGGTTTCATAAGGATGAATCAACTGATTGTCGATCACCAGAAGTCTGTAATCATTCACAACAGCCTGTAGAAAACGCGGCAAATCTTCCTGATGTATAACGTATTTAGTATCAATACGATCCAACAGTTTCACATGATCCATCTCTTCGAGACTGATCGGACGGAAACTCAACAATGTCGAAACAATATCATCCATTGACAGAGGAATAAAAATCAGGATTTGCTGTTTGATTCATGTAAAATCGTCCTGTTGGAGAATATCTATTTGAAGATTTTGATCTCTTCAACCTCAACATATTTCTTGTTTCCGTCGATTGTAACATTCCTCACTTCGGCATACATTTCGGAAGGCATTGTTAAGGTGGAGTCCTTTGAATAAACATAGATGGTATAGTCGCCCGGACGCAGATACTTAAATTCGTAAATTCCTTCATAATTTGTCCGGACGCGTTCGCTGTAGCTGAAATCATCGCCATAAATGATATACACTTCCTCATCAGCAGCCGGATAAATACCTTTCAGATTGGTAAACTCAGCATTGTAATCCCAGGCTGTGATCTTTCCATAAATGGTGGAGTTTCCTCCATCACCGGCCTCTTTAGAGCATGATATGAGTGAAAGGCAGAACACAAGTATTCCAAAAACTGCCTGATATCTTTTCATCGAACAAAAATTTAATAATTTATTAACCTAAGCAACCTTACAAAAGTAAACAAAAACACTATCCGATTTATCTAATTATTATTACGGATAAGCTCTCTAAAGCGTGGGGTTTTTCACGCCAATCAAGGCATAAGAAAGCCTGTTTTTAACACGAATTAAGGCCTCATTACAATAAAGAAAATCCGGACAGAAATAATTCCCGCCCGGATTTCCGTTTTCGTTAAAATGATTGCCTATTTCCCCAGCCAGGCCGTGAGCATCCACACGGTTTTTTCCTGTTGACGGATATAGTCGCTCATCAAAGCATTGGTTCCTTCATCGTTCATTCCGGCGGATATGGATAATATTTCGCGCTCTTTGGTTATCAAAACCCTTAAACCCTCGAGCAGATGTTTCACCCCTTCGCGGCCATCACTTATATTGATGATTTCACTGATTTCTGCTGTTTTGGCATATAAACGATACGAATGCACAGGCACCTGTCCCAGTGTGAGAATACGTTCGGCAATCTCATCGATCTTGAGCTGCAAATCGTTGTAAATTTCTTCAAACTTCAGATGAAGCTCGAAAAACTTATCCCCGCGCACATTCCAGTGAAAGCCGCGGACGTTCATATAATAAATGGAGAAATTGGCCAGAAGATCATTGAGTTTTCCGGCGAGTTCCTGTGATTTTTCGGTGTCTAAACCGATCGCATTAAATGTTTTCATATGTATTCTTTTTAATGTTGAAGTCTGATTTTGATGCAAAATTAGACGAACTATACTATTTGTCAAATCGATAATATTTACATATGTATAGAATTTATCTATATTTGTGAAAATTCGCCTTATGATCAGTCTGATCCAACTGGAATATATTGTCGCCCTCGACAATTACCGGAATTTCGTTCTGGCCGCTGAAAAATGCTTTGTGACGCAGCCTACACTCAGCATGCAGGTAAAAAAACTCGAGGACGATCTCGGTATCAAAGTATTCGACAGAAGCAAACAGCCTGTTGTGCCAACGGATGCAGGAATTTTGATTCTGGAGCAGGCCCGGAAAATTCTGTCAGAATCGGGCAGACTGAAGGAAATTGTTGATCAGTTTACGGGTGATATAAGCGGTGAACTTTCGATCGGCATCATTCCGACACTGGCTCCCTATCTTTTGCCATTGTTTGCCGGTAACTTCCACCGGAAATATCCGCTGGTAAATCTGCAGGTGATAGAGTTACTCACGGATCAGATCACAGCCCGGCTCAAAACCGATCAGCTCGATGCCGGAATATTTGTAACGCCCAACCACGATCCGGCCATCCTTGAACAGCCCGTGTTTTATGAGGAATTGATGGGTTTTGCACATCCTAAACATCCACTCCTGCTGCAACAGAACGTAAAACTTGAAGACCTGGCACTGCACAATGTCTGGTTACTCTCTGACGGGCATTGCTTTCGCAATCAGGTGATAAACCTGTGTTACTCATCCAAAGCAAAACAACATAGGCTTCCATTTGAATTTGAAAGCGGATCGCTGGAAACACTCATGCGACTTATTAACCGAGAAGGTGGTTTCACGATCATCCCCGAACTTGCAGTATTGGAAGATACCCATATCAACCCAAAACAGACTTTCCACTTTTCTGACTCGAGGCCTGTACGCGAAATCAGTGTTTGTTTTTCACGGCATTTTGCAAAACGCCGACTGGTTCAGCTTCTGACAGATGAAATAGCGGCAGCGGTTCCTGCCTATATGCTCGAAAAAATGCGGGGTGAACTGGTGAACTGGAAAACGGCTTAGCGAGAAACTTGCCCCAAACGCATTGATCTCCGATCAATTTTTCCGCTTTCCAAAAACAAAATCCGGCTTGAGGAAACAATCTGTCGAGGCATTTCACTGGTATTCAGTCTTTCGGTCAACTTCTCCCATAGATGGTAGGTTTCGCGAATACTCAGCGATTCTTCACAATAAAGCAGCACTTTCTCACCGGCTGCAGGATCAGAAATGGAACTGATGATGAAGGGTTTTTTGAACAAATCTGCCAGTTTGCGCTCCGTCTCCGCGGGATGAATCTTCATTCCTGCGCTGATTATCACATCGTCGGTACGGCCAAGTATTCTGAATCTTCCTGATTTGTCAATTATAGCTACATCGTTGGTAGTCAATGTGTTTTCAAAAAGTCCGGGAGCAGTAATCTGAAGACAATCGCGATCATCCAAACCAATTTCTATGTTTTCGAAAGGTGTAAACCAATCAGATCTTTCGGCACCATTAACAGGTCGAAGGGCAATATGGCTCAGGCTTTCGGTCATGCCATAGGTATGAAAACAACGCGTTGGCTGTAACTGCAAGGCTGCTTCCAGGCTGGCATCCATGCTGCTTCCACCGACGATCAGCGTTCGGATCAGTGATAATTTTTCAGGGTTTTGTTCGAGAATGGCATGCAGCTGCAGCGGAACCATGGCGGCAAAATCAATGTTTGTCTCCATGTTTTCCATCGGATTTTTCCCGCCTGTTCCTGTCACAATTTCCATTTCGGCCAGCATCGCCCTAACTAGCATCATTTTTCCGGCAATAAAATCAGGCGAAAGACACAAAAGTGCTTTCATGCCTTTTCCGAGTCCGAGAAATCGGATTGTTGCCCATGCGCTGTTGATCATGCTTTGTTTCAAAACCAGCATTCGTTTGGGCGTTCCAGTGGAGCCTGAAGTTTGCAACTGAATAAAATCAAGTTCGTTTGTCCATTCCTGAAAAAATGCAATTGCCAATGATTCAAGCGAATTTCCGGATAAAGAAACGCCAATAACATCCTGATTTATAAATGCTTTACCGTTGAGATGAAGTGTATGTGATTGAAATGATTTCATAACAAAATCGGATTGATTTGCCACGATTTCGCGGGATTATAAAACAAATGCGCATTTCTTACTACCAGTGGTGAGTCAAAATTATTGCTAAATAATTGTCCGGTTCCTAAACCCTGAATCAGCGGATTTCCTTGTTTAGCAGCAAATTGCGCGAGTATATTGAGCCCTATATTTGATTCAAGCGAGGAATTTAAAATCCATTCGATTCCATATTTGGAAGCCATTTTCATGATAACAGTTGTGACTTCCAGTCCGCCCAACAAAGAGGGTTTTAGAATCAGGTAAGCCGGTTTTATTGATTTTACTAATGCTTCTATTTCATCGGTTTTTTTTCCAATCAGTTCTTCATCCAAAGCGATCGGGACAGGACTTTCTGCGCAAATCTGAGCCATCGCCTCTGTCTGACCGGCTTTGATGGGCTGTTCGACAGAATGAATACCAAAAGCAGATAAGCGTTTGAGCTTTTCCAATGCATCGGCCGGACGGAAAGCACCATTTGCATCAAGCCGAATTTCAATATTGTGGTCTTTCCATTCACTTCTGATCCAACGCATTATATCGAGTTCCTTTTCAAAATCCATCGCTCCGATTTTCATTTTAATACAGGAAAATCCATCTTCGATTTTCTGTCTGATTTGCGATTGGATGAATTCTGTTTCTCCCATCCAGATGAGTCCGTGTGTTGGAAGTCCTGACTTGCCAAGGACGAAATCCGTTTCTCCGAAAATACGTTTTCCGCCATTTTCGAGGTCTGAAATAGCGGTTTCGAGTCCGAAGCGTATAGCCGGAAACAGGTATCCACGTTCTTCAATCCATTTTTGAGATTGGTTAATATTTTGGCAAAGCTGTGCGAGTTCGGTTTCAAATTCGATAAGGGGATCAGGGCTTAAACCCGGGATCAGGCTGCATTCACCTATACCAACACAATCAGGATTTCCTGACTTGAGTAAAATTATAAACCAGGAATCTTTGTAA
>CAZVKW010000168.1:3095-5501 GCA_964627945.1 uncultured Lentimicrobiaceae bacterium | reverse complement strand
GGAATAGCATCCGCACGGAATCCGTCAACGCCGATGCTCTGCCAGTATAGCAGGTATTTGCACATTTCGATGAGCACATTCGGGTTGCGGTAGTTCAGATCGGGCTGGAAACTGAAAAAACGGTGGAAGAAGAACTCGTTTCCAAGGGCTTCCCAGTTGCTGGTTTCCATGCCTTTGAAAATGATTCGCGCATCACCGTAAAGTGAAGTATCGGTCGACCAGATATAGTAATCGTGGAAAGGATTGTCTTTCGATTTTTTGGCTTCCTGAAACCACGGATGCTCTTCGGAAGTGTGATTGGCCGGAAAATCGAAAATCACTTTCAGATTGCGTTTCTGCAGTTCGGCCATGAAACGACCAAAAGTTTCTTCCTGTTGCTGCTTGCTATGACCGGCAGGCAGACCAAGAAGTTCGTGGCGGATGAGGTCGTAGTTTCGGATATCGAAACCACCGTCGCGCATCGGAGAGTCGAGAATGGGCAGCAGCCAGAGGCATGTAACACCGAGTCCGGAGATATAATCGAGTTTGGCGGTCAGGCCGTCAAAGTCTTTATTATAGAGATCAACATAAAGCGAATACACAACAGCATCTTTGTACCAGTCTGATTCAGTGTTCGTTAAAGACTGATCGAAGGGGGTAAGCGTGTCGAGAAAGCCGTCAAGCAGTTTTTGATCATCCTGAGGATACAAACTTGCCCACAGGGCTTTTAATTTAGCTTTAGTGCTCATAATCAATAAATTAAATACTTTTTATTTGAACAAAGTTAATTTTTATCCCCGGAAAAACTTCGTTTTTCTTGCAAAAGCTCCTGAACTCTTTCCGCAATCGTTTCCGGTAATGGAATGTGAAAGCATAATCGTAGTTTTACAGTAAATTTTGAAACAAAAACCCATGCCGGAAACCATTTGCTTTCAGTTGTACAGTTCCCCTGTCGGGATGTTGAAAATCGCTGATTTTAATGAAAAACTGTGTATGTGCGACTGGCTCTACCGCACACAGCGATCACGCATCGATCAGCGGATTTCGGCTGGTTTGAAGGCCGATTTTGTGGAGTCAGATACGGATCTGCTTTCTGAAACAAGAAAGCAGTTAGAAGAATACTTTTCAGGAAACAGAAAGGCATTCACGCTTCCGCTGCAATGGGTCGGAAGTGATTTTCAGCAAAGAGTTTGGCAGGCTTTGATGGAGATTCCTTATGGTAAAACAATGACATACAAAGGTTTAACAGAGAAACTTGGCAATCCGGACACGATTCGTGCGGTGGCTTCGGCCAATGGCGCCAATGCCATTTCAATTATTGTTCCCTGTCATCGGGTGATCGGGAGCAATGGGGAATTAATCGGTTACGCAGGTGGATTGCCGGCAAAAAAGCGTCTTCTGCAATTGGAAAAAGCAATTCCCGAAAACTGGGAACTGTTTGATGAGAAGTGAAAGGTTTTCAGATTATTAGATGTTTTTTAAATAGTGTATATAAAACTGCAGAGTGAAGTTTTCATCATATTCATCCTGTCGGGTGCTGCTTCAGATTTTTTACTTTTGTGTATGAGCCAGAATATTCAAGTTTTCAAAACCACGCGACAGAGTCGCGCGGTATCGGAAGTTATAGCATACATATAACTGTTTATGAAGAATAAAGCGTTATGAAAATTCCAATAAAATTATTATTCATGTTTGCAGGGATTATTTATTTAACTGCTTGCTGTATGTTTAAAACCCGGTTTTCTGAAGAAGACTTAAAATGGCTAAATCCTTATAAAGAAGGTGATACCTTGATTTTTCGTTCAGCTATGGGAGATATGGATACCTCTTGGATTGTGCAGAAAGTGATATATTACCCGGAATGCAATCCTATCGCAGGGAATGCGAAATATAAATATCAAACTGGAAGGATTTTCTTTCAAAACAGTAAATTAAGGTATAGTTCTGGTGGAAAAGAGCTTATAAGTATTGTTAAACATGAAGATAGGACAGATTTATATATTTTTTATATTAACTCAGGATTTAGTTTTTACGATTTAAATAATCAGATTGATATTACGTATCTTACAAATATTGAGCGTTTGAGAATAAAAAGATGTACGTTTTCACAGATAAAGACCCAAGATCAAAACCTGATGAAATTGAATTTCTATATTGGCACGATGATTATGGTATTGTCAAATACATCACACATAGTGGGTTGGAGTGGAAGAGGATTAATTTTGATCATGAAGTAGAATGATACTTCCCAAGGCTGCCGCGCGACTCCCGTCGCGTGGTGCAACAGATTGTTTATTTTTGTTGATAAGCCGGAATAATCAAGTTTTTAAAACCACGCGACAGAGTAGCGCGGTAGAAATGTTTCTGGCATGTTTCTGATGAAAATCAAGCAAAAAAATAACGGGACTTCAGTCCCGTTGTAAGTGT
>CAZVKW010000168.1:0-2995 GCA_964627945.1 uncultured Lentimicrobiaceae bacterium | reverse complement strand
TTTCTGATGAAAATCAAGCAAAAAAATAACGGGACTTCAGTCCCGTTGTAAGTGTCATAAAACCAAATAATTGCAGAGAAGCTTGTTATTTATTCTTCTTCTCCCTTTTTTCGAGTTTCTTTTCTTTTGGGGTCTTGGCTGGTTTTTTCTTTTCTTCCTTTTTCTTATCAAGTGATTTTGCCATGGCTATTTGTTTTTAAAGGGTTTTCAGAGAGCCAAATTACGCCGGATTTTTATTTTTTGCAAGTGCATTTTGAAGCAGACTACATTGCTGCCATACTCATTCAGTGTAAAAATCACGCAAACAGTATTATTATTGCCTTCATGACTTCCGGAGAGAATCATTTTTTCAAGGGGTATTACTCAATCGGCTATATATTATCTTTGTGACAACAGGATTTTCATTTTAATGCTTCAAACAAAACAATCGTTATGGAAATAAATAGAATTTTTGTCAATAACAGCAACTGGATCAAGCAAAAAACGAGCATGGACCCTGATTATTTCCTGAAATTGTCGGAAAGTCAGCGTCCCGAAATTCTCTATATCGGTTGCTCCGACAGCCGTGTGGCCACCGAAGACCTGATGGGGGTGGAGCCGGGCGAAGTTTTTGTGCATCGCAATATTGCCAATATGGTTCCAAACAGCGATCTGAGCGCTTTATCAGTGATCAATTATGCGGTGAGCCATCTGAAAGTGAAACATATTGTGGTATGCGGTCATTATGAATGCAATGGTGTGAAATCAGCGATGAAAGCTGCCGACCTGGGCTTGCTGAATCCCTGGCTGCGTAACATCCGTGATGTGTACCGTCTGCACCAGAAAGAGCTCGATGGTATTGATAATGAGCCTGAAAGATATGATCGTCTGGTTGAACTGAATGTGTTGGAACAATGTGTGAATGTGCTCAAAACAGCCGATGTTCAGCTGGCATACCGCGAAAAAAGGCTCACAGTACACGGCTGGGTGTGGAATATCAGAAACGGACAAATTATTGATCTTCAGATAGATTTCGATTCAATTCTCGAACATATCATGGAGATTTATCGTCTGAATTAGATTTTGATGATCCGGTTTTCTGTTGCTCGTTTTACTGTAACTTTATTGCGTTAATTTCCTAAATCTGAACAAAATGAAAACATCCAATCCACTGATCCTCTCGTTTCTGATCGTACTGCTCGCCATTTCTGTTTCAGCACAGGAAAGTTGCAAAGTTTTATTACCTTCAATATCAGGAACATACGAAGGAAAATGTAAAAAAGGCCTTGCCAATGGAAAAGGAATTGCCTCAGGAACAGATCGTTATGAAGGCCAATTCAAAGCAGGTCTTCCGGATGGAAAAGGAACATATACCTGGGCCAACGGCGATGTTTATACCGGCGAATGGCAGGCAGGGATGAGATTTGGAATCGGAAAATTAAGCATGAAAGTTAACGGAGAAGAAATCATACAGGATGGTTTATGGGAGAAAAATACCTACAAAGGACCAAAACCGAAGGCGCCTTCTGTAACGTTTAAAACAGGTGTCGACAGATATGATTTCAGAAAAGATATCACCGATAAAAACCGTGTTCTGATTAGTTTCATGCAGAACGGAATGCGCAACAACAGTGTCATGAATCTGCTCATGTCATCATCGAGCGGTTACGAAACGCAGCTCACAGAAATGGTTGGATATGATGAGGTTACATATCCTGTGACCATTAAAGTGGCCTATACAACCTACAACAAACTGCGCACAGTAACGGTTGATGTTCGGTTCGAATTTGTTATTTACGAGCCCGGTGACTGGAAAGTTGAAATCAACAATTAAGCAATTTAATTCAGATCATGATGGCAGCAATAGTAGTCGCCAGAATCCGGAAAATAGTTCAACGTTTCAGAGATGCTGGTGCTGTTTCCTTTCAAACAGCCCGCAGGCCCGAAGAATTAAACATTCAGAAACGGCTGCTTTTTCAGCGACTGGTACAGAAAAGTGTGTTGATAGATGCCGGTGACGGCAGGTATTATCTCCATGAAGAAAACTATCAGACTTACAGAAAAAACAGGCGATCCAGGGCATTGTTCATGCTTGTCATTTTGATGTTAATCCTTTATTTCTTTGTCATTTCTAACAAGCATCATTGATGGGAGAAGGACAATGAATCGATCTCTGATTTTTCTTTTTAATATGCCATCCAATCCATTAATCCCGAGATTCGGCTTGTTGTTCATTTTGGCCTTTCAGCTATTTTCGTTCCCGGCGCAGGCGCAGATTTCAAAAGGTTTTCTAATCAAAACATTGGTCTTACAGGATGTTTTTTACCAAAATCCCAATCTGATCATTGAAAAACGGATCAGTCCGAAATTCTCCGTTGAAATTCAGGGCGCTATCCGAAACGGAGCCTTGGTTCCTAATACAACTGAAGGAATTCCGGCGCCTAACTTGCATGATTGTGAAGGATTTACAGCCGGAATATCTGTGAGGTATTTTTTTGTGAAAGGAAGGACTTCACCGAACTCATGGTATGTTTCCGGGATTTTGCGGTATAATGATATCGAATTGAAGAACGAAAGCGTCGGAAATCATCTTTCACGGGTAGTGAATATCAGTCGGACAGGTCCGGAAATGGGAGTGTTGATCGGCAGACAGTTCTTGATTGGTAAGTTTATATCAACTGAATTTTATCTTGGAGCTGGCGCATACAGGCAAGTGTATAAAGAAGAATTTGTTTCCGGCGATTTAGATGGTCTGGTTCCAAAAGATGTTCTACTTACTTTCAGACCCTATCTCGGCTGGACTTTCGGCTTCTTCTTCCCTTGGTAAGTAATTGAATATTAGATAATAAAGTACAGATTAAATTATTAAAAATGAAAAATAATTCCCTGATTACGTTCCTTTGTTTACTTATCACAGGCACTTTGCACCTCAACGCACAGGACACTTTTTCCATCGTTGCGGCTGACTCGAGCACCCGCGAAGTGGGCAGTGCCGGAGCTTCCTGTGTTGATTTAT
>CAZVKW010000167.1:0-5510 GCA_964627945.1 uncultured Lentimicrobiaceae bacterium | reverse complement strand
CCAATGGTTTGGTCAGATAATCCTTTGCCCCCGATTTTATCATATTTTCAAGCTGGTGCGGCATTGCGTCAGCACTGATGATAACTACCGGTATTTCACGGGTTTTTGAATTTGCCAGTATAAGTTCAAGTACTTCGCTGCCATGAATATCAGGAAGATTCAGATCGAGTAAAATGAGTTCCGGCTCACATTCAAGCGCTTTATACACCGCATTTTTTCCAAACATTTCTGTAATTAATTGAATATGACTTCCTTGTGAAACAAGAATCTGTTCGACCAATTCAATATTTGATATATTGTCTTCTATATACAGGATTGTTCCTTTCGATGTAATGATCGGAAGGTCAGAAGATAAGAATCCTTTCTGTAAGCCTGCCATTTCCTGCTGGCTTTCAGTATTTGGAAACTCGATCCAGAAAGTTGATCCTTGTCCAACCTGACTGATTACACCCAGTTTGCCACCCATGGCGTCCATCAGTTTTTTCACCACTGCAAGCCCCAGTCCTGTTCCTTCTGTACTTGTGCTGTCGGCACCAATCCGCTCAAAAGGCTTAAAGAGTTTATCAATGAGTTCAGCTGCAATACCCGGTCCAGTATCTGTAATATCAATACGAATACTTCCAGTTATCTGATCAGAAACCACTTCATAAGCATTGATCGTGATACTCCCACCTTCGTTATTATATTTGATCGCATTATTGATCAGATTGATCAGCACCTGTTTCAGACGCTGTTTGTCGGCTCTCACAAAAATATCTTCCCTGCCATTGTGCAGGATGCGGATATTTCTGTTCGTGGCCAATGGTTGTACAATATCTTTGATTTCGTATACCAATTTACTTATCTGGACAGGCTCGAGACTTAATGATAGCCTACCTGATTCGATACGTGAAATATCCAGTACCTCATTGATCAGATCGAGTAAATGCCTACCGCTTAACAAGATATGATTTACTCCCTTTGTTTGTTTTGCATTTAGTTCACCCATTTCCAATAATTGGGCAAAGCCCAGAATGGCATTCATAGGTGTTCGCAACTCATGGCTCATTCTGGATAGAAATTCACTTTTGGCAATATTGGCCTGATCAGCTTCAAAACGGGCGTTCCGAAGTTCATCTTCGGTTTTGATTCTGGCAGTGATATCACGGGCTGCGGCATAAACAGTCTCTCCAACGGCAACGATATGCCATTCAATCGATAAATACGTTCCATCCTGTGCTCTGAAACGATTGATAAATTCCTGAACAGTTTCCTGTTCTTTCAGTGTTTCAAGTTTTTCACGGGAGATTTGATAATCATCTTCATGAACAAAATCCAGAATCATCTTTCCTTCGAGCTCACTTTGTGTATATCCAAGCAGTTCGGACCATGCCTTGTTGAGCCTGATGAATTGTCCGGAAGTATCTGCTATACAGAGCAAATCAAGTGCAACATTGAAAAAGTTTTCCAGTTCGGCAGTCCTTGTTTTAACCAGTTCTTCGAGATGATCTCTGTGAAGAATCAATTCCTTTTCAGCCTTCTTGCGCTCGGTTATATCCGTACTGATTCCAACGAATGCAGCCGGTTTATTGTCGTGGTCGAAAATGATCGTGGTAAAAAGCCATATCGGGAATTCAGTTCCATCTTTCTTCCGGTTCATTAGTTCTCCCTGCCAGCCACCCTTCAGCGTAGCCGGCAAAATCTCCTGTATGACTTCTTTCGAGTTATTTTCAGTACGCAATACACTGATATGCTGACCTATCAACTCTTCTTCGCTGTAACCGTAAGTCTTTATCAATGATTGATTTACAAAAATAAGCTTATCGTCAACATCGGTGATACTGATGTTTTCATTGATATTTTTCAGTACTTCGGCCAAAAAAGAAATATCCCTTACTGCCTGATCACGTTCCAGTTCACGTTTCAACAATTCGGTCAACAGATTATTAAACTGCTTATAAAGAAACCCGATTTCATCATTCGCCTGATGCTCCAGTTTCATGCTGAAGTCCTGTGTTTGGGAGATATGTTGTGTTGCTTCGGCGAGATCAAGGATAGGCCGGGAAACATATTTCTGAAGCCGAATTGCAATCAAATAAATTGGGAACATAAGTGCAATTATCAAACCTATGATTACCAGAATCTTATTTACAAACTTCTCCTTGACCGCCCCGGCTGATAGTCTGATATATAATTTGCCATATGTTTTACCATCCAGACTAACAGGATGAAATACATGGAGATACCCTTCAGAAAATTCAGTGATCCGGTTTGCTGGTTCAGGAAACACAAACATTTTGTCTGATTGGTGATACTCTGCAAATATTTTTCCTTCCAAATCATACAAACAGGCATCAAGCGCTGTTGGAATTGCCTGCAGTTTGGCCAAAACCTGGGTCGCTTCGTCATGATAATCAAATATCAGTGGAACAACAGAATAACCTTCGATAATGGCGGCATTCAGATCGGCATTCTTTTTAATATCATTGCGTATCGTCATCAGATCATACACCATAAAGATCGCCAGTCCGATCACAATTGCAAAGAAACTCGCCGACATGATGATGGCAATCAGTTTCGTTCGTAAGGGTCTATGTCGGAAATGGATCATGGTGTGAGTGGATTTAAGACTTTCGAAACACGCAGTAAACGGTAATCAACAGTAAAACCTGCTTCAGTCATAGCCTTGTGATTGATCTCAAAGCGAAGTTTATTCTCAAAAGTGTAGAAATTAATAAAACAGCCTGCTTCTGCAAAACCTTCCGTATCAGAGACAGTCAGATATGCCTTGCCTTTCAGATCTTTCAGAACAGTTTGAAGATCCGACTGACGCATCTCAGGGATAAAAAGAATATCGCAGTTGGTAAGATTCTTAACAGACTGAACATAAATGATTTTTACCTTTCTTTCTTTGATCAGTTTATTGCTGTATGTCTCTTCCAGAATATTACCAAAAGGATTTTTTCCGAGAACAGCAATCACAAAATCGCTTGAAATATTTTCGTGAAGATCCTGATTCGGCCAATTGACAAAAATGGCAATTTTCTCCAGCGCAACCGCTTTCATAACGTACTCTGATTGCTGGGCTTCCATCAGCAAAACACTGAACAACAGAAAAATAAGAAGTATTACTTCTTTTGAAAGTGATCTGAAATTCATGAATTTTGTTGTTTTCTTATGTCGACTGTTTTTATAAAGATTAATATTTTTCATTATTCTGTTCATTCTCAAAAAGTAATTTTCAAACCCAACATAGCCGAGAAACCCGGATTCTTGAACTGCCAAGGCAAATGATAATCATTGTTGGTCAGATTATACAAACGGGCAAAGCACTCCAGATCGAAACCATCCCTATTGAATTGCTGTGAGAGATAAGTATTAAACACCCATCCCGGAACATATTTTGTACGGGCTCCTTTGGATATTCCATCATAATAACCTCCGTTGTAATTTACAGCCGGAGTAATTGTCAGTCCGAAAGGAAATTGAAGAATACCGCCCCCGTTCATCACGAATTGCGGCGAAAACGGTATTTCAGCCTGATGCTGATCTGCATTGAATTCGTTCTGAATTCCCGACTGCATATAAGTGCCGTTGGCATACCATGACACAATTGAATTCACCTTTTGAGATATCTCCACCTCTCCCCCGCCCGCAACCGATTCGGTATTGATCGACTGGGTTTGCGATGGGTTCTGGCTTACAACATTGTCCACAATTCCATCTTTTAAAACAGTATAGAAACCACGGATCCCTAATTTCATCCTTGATGGCAATGTAAAATCAAAACCAGCATCTGTTCCGATACCACTTTCAGGCTTCAGATCCGGATTAGGCAACTGTCCATGGTGTCCGGGTACACCAATTTCACTCATTGGGATAGTTCCTGCGATGGATTTAAGTGCTGGTGTTGAAAAACTCGTCCCGGAATTCAGATAAACAGAAACTTTCTCATGTAATTTATAACGCAGACCAGCGCTCCACAAAATCTTATCCCAGTTAAGCTTATCCGTTTGAGGTTTACCGAAATTTTCAAGTGCGATCGTATTTCTGATATAGGAATATCGCAAACCGCCACGAAGTGTCAATCCTGAAACCGGACGCCATTCCTCCTGAATGTATAAACCGCCTTGCATGGCATCAGAAATGTTACCAAACAAAAACATCCCGTTCACCGGATCTGTCCAGGTTGAATAACGGGCACTCTGATAATCAAGTCCCATCACAAGGGCATTCGATTCTCCGTGAGCAATTGTAAGAGAAATATCTGCGGGCACGATCAATTGCTTAACGCCATTGTCTGAGTTCAGGGTATCGACAACTCCGAAAGTGCTCTCCTGCCAGGCCCTGTCGTAAGAACGAATACCCAGATGTGATTGTAGACTCAGTCGTTCCGACAATTTCGCATCATAACCCACATTAACAATCCCATACTGGTTATGGAAACCTTTGTAAACACGACCGGCATCTCCTTTGTGAAAAGTCCCCTGTGAATAAACCGTGAGTTTCTGATTTTCATTCTTGCCAAAAAATAGGGTCATACCTCCATAGATCTTCGACTTGGTGTATTCCGGATTCTTCTGCATATTCAGCCATGATCCATCGATACCGTAATTGGTATAGTCTGACATTTCATAGCTTGCACCAGCATAATAATGAACGTTATTACTGATGTTCTGATGGTAGAATTTGCTGTTGAGGGTGTTATACGAACCAACCGAGGTTTGAAATGAAGTCTTTGACCGATCAAATTTATCTTTCAAAATCATATTGACAGTACCGGCGAGCGGACTCTGATTACCGGCAAAATCCTGTGAAAGATAATTTGGATACATCACCGAGGCGGGTCCGCGCTGCACTTCGATGCGATCAATGGCATTCAGATCGATCGACATTGGCTCGATAAATGCATCGACGGGCAATCCCTGAACCATATAGGTGCTGTATTTGGGTCCGATGCCACCATAGGTGCCCCAGTTCGCATCGTTGCGCGACAATACACTCACTGATACACCCGGAAGTTTTGAAATGATTTCACAGATATTCCGGTTACCGGAGACAACCTGATCAATGTCTTTTGATTGAACAACATCCACCTTCTGGGTAACGTCGTCTACCGAACGGGCCAGTTTTGAAGGAGTGATCACAACATCCAGAAAATCATCCAGGCTCAGCGTAAAAAGGTCTTCAACGCTTGTACTTTGAATAGTATCCTGCGCAAATGAGACATTTGTCAGAAGTAGGGTAAAACAAAAAAGAAATAAAACTGATCTTTTCTTCATGGCTGTTTTTTTTGGATGTGAATTTCACACACTTATTCAATTATAACAACAATAAAAAATCACCCTCCCATTACAATCAACAGACTTACACATACAATCTGTTTAATATCTTCTCTTCCTTAACAAATATACGTCATAAATTTTAAATATAGATGTTTCGACTTATTTTTACTATATTTTTCTAAATATATCACTTATTTAGAGTCTGTCTTTAAAGTAAATTTATCAATAATATCAAGGGTTTGAGAG
>CAZVKW010000166.1:0-5614 GCA_964627945.1 uncultured Lentimicrobiaceae bacterium | reverse complement strand
GTAGTTGTTTCCAGTCTGGCGATGATTTTTGATACACGTCCTGTACTCACAGTGGCATTTTTGAGTGCCTTGATTCTGAATTTCTTCTTTTTGCCCCCTTTGTATACATTTCACATCAAGAATTCAGAAGATATTCTGCTTTTTCTGATGTATTTCATTGTCGCACTGGTAAATATAGTGCTCACCAGGAAAATCAAAATTGCGGAACAAAAGGCACGTGACCGGGAAGAGAATGAACGTACCATCAAACTTTACAACACCATGTTCAACTCACTCTCACATGAGCTGAAAACTCCCATTGCTTCGATCATGGTTGCTGTTGATACTTTGAAGGAATCAGAAAATCTGTCGCAAAACACAGTAAATGAATTATTTACTGAAATTGAAACTGCTGGGATGCGGCTTAACCGACAGGTGGAACATCTGCTGAATATGAGCAGGCTCGAAAACGATATGCTGAAACCCAATCTGGACTGGTGTGATGTGAATGATTTGGTTTTTGCGGTAACACGGACATTTGACTCAATACAATCGCATACAATCCGATATGAACCTCCTATTGGTTTCCCTTTGATAAAAATCGATACAGGGCTGATTGAGAATGTTTTACACAATCTAGTGCATAATGCAGTTCAGTATACCCCGGCAGGATCGGTGATCGATATCTCAGTTACGATCAGAGATAATGTGTTCATTTTAAAAGTTTCAGATAACGGACCGGGTTTCCCTGAAGAAGAATTACCGAAAGTATTTACCAAATTTTTCAGGGTGGCAAACAGCCGTACCGGAGGAACCGGACTCGGATTATCTATCGCAAAAGGCTTTATTGAGGCACATTCGGGAACAATCAGGCTTGAGAATCAGCTGTCGGGAGGCGCATGTTTTATCATCAATCTGCCGGTTGAAATTTCATACGTTAACAATCTGAAAAATGAATAAACCTGTTATTCTGATTATTGATGATGAACCGCAGATCAGGAAGTTGCTTGAAATCGTGCTGGTCAACAGCGAATACAAGGTTTTGCAGGCAGCAACAGCCAAGGAGGGAATTGCGCTGGCTGCAAATCATTCGCCTGAACTGATTCTTCTCGATCTGGGCCTCCCTGACCAAAGTGGTCACGAGGTGTTGAAAGAGCTTCGATTGTGGTTTACACGCTCGATCATCATTCTTTCGGTTCAGAAAAGTGAAGCTGACATTGTGGAAGCCCTCGACAACGGAGCTACGGATTATCTCACAAAGCCTTTCCGCACCGGCGAACTGCTTGCACGCATCCGGTCGTCAATCCGCAGAAATCAATCCACAGAAGATACCAGTCTGCTCACTTTCGGTGACCTTGTGATCGATCTTGTTGCCCATACGGTCTCGATAAAACAGGAACAGATCAAACTTACCCTTACTGAATACAATCTTCTGGTTCTTTTGGCGCGAAACGAGGGGAAAGTGCTTACGCATCAGTTTATTCTGAAAGAAATCTGGGGGATTGGTTATCAGACAGAAACCCAGTACTTGCGCGTGTTTGTTGCCTCTTTACGCAAAAAGATTGAAGCCAATCCAAACCATCCCGGTCATATTTTGACCGAAAGCGGTGTGGGCTACCGTTTTGTGTGAATCTTTATATTTTCTTTATACTTCTGAGGACGATATTTACATTTTGCTGATGTAGAAAAACCAACCTTTGCGCCCTCAATTATTTCTATGGATTCAAATAAATCCGCTCATTTTTCGAAAGTTACAGCCGGATCTTTAATAGTTGCACTGGGAATCATCTATGGTGATATCGGAACCAGTCCGCTTTATGTTCTCAAAGCCATTATTGGCGAAAAACTAATCACCGAACAACTGGTTCTGGGAGCTATTTCCTGTGTTTTCTGGACACTGGTTTTGCAAACCACAGTAAAATATATCTGGCTCACCCTCAGGGCCGACAATGATGGTGTTGGCGGTATCTTTTCGCTCTACGCACTGGTTCGCCGTTATGGGAAAAGACTTGTAATACCAACTATTTTAGGAGCAACCGCTTTGCTGGGCGACGGAATCATCACACCACCCATTTCAGTTGCATCAGCCATTGAAGGACTAACCATGGTCAAAGGCTTCGAGCATTTGCCAACGGTTACAATCGTTATCATCATCCTTTCTGTTCTGTTCTTTCTTCAGCGTTTCGGTACCCAAAAAATCGGTGGGATTTTCGGTCCGGTGATGGTGATTTGGTTTGTTATGCTTACGATAATCGGAATTTCTAATCTTAGTGCCTATCCTTCGGTTCTGAAAGCAATCAATCCTGTTTATGCCTTTGATCTGCTCATGAAATATCCGGCAGGTTTCTGGTTGTTGGGATCGGTTTTTCTGGCCACGACCGGCGCCGAGGCGCTATACTCTGATCTGGGTCATTGCGGAAGAAAGAACATACGGATAACCTGGATTTTTGTGAAATTCAGTCTGGTAACCAATTATATGGGTCAGGCTGCCTGGGCTTTGCACGGTGCAGGTAATTATTTAAGCGGACGTAATCCTTTTTATGAAATGATGCCGCACTGGTTTCTGTTTACAGGAATCGTGATTGCGACTGCAGCCACTATTATCGCGTCGCAGGCGCTGATCAGCGGAAGTTATACCTTGATCAGCGAAGCCATGAGTTTGAATTTCTGGCCTCGTGTGACTGTGAAGCAGCCCACCGATCTGAAAGGTCAGATTTATATCCCGAGTGTGAACACGATTTTATGGATTGGTTGTATCCTGATGATCGTTTATTTCAGGTCATCGACACATATGGAAGCTGCCTACGGATTTTCTATAACCGTTGCCATGATGATGACCACGGTGCTGCTGACCTATTTTTTACGATACAAGCTTAAATGGCATCCGGTTTTTATTGTACTGATTCTGATACTGTTCAGTTCGGTCGAAATATCTTTTTTCATCGCCAATGTGGCAAAAATCAAAGAACGCTGGATGTTTCTGTTCTTTGAACTTTTCATCTTTCTGGTCATGTATGTCTGGTTTTACGCCCGGAAAACAAACAACCGCTTCATTCGCTTTGTGGAACTGGGAAAATACAGCAGTATGTTGCAGGAATTAAGTGTCGATGAATCGATCCCGAAGTTCTCAACCCATCTCATTTACCTTACCAAAGCCAATAACCGGCACGAAATTGAAGAGAAAATCGTGCGATCGATCTTCTCGAAAAAACCCAAACGGGCCGATGTTTACTGGTTTTTACATATCGACCGTGTTGAACAACCATATACCTTAACCTACGATGTTTCGGAACTTATAGAAGGGAAGGTGTTCAAAATCAATATCCATATTGGCTTCAGGCTTCAGCCGAGAACTGAATTATATTTTAAAAAGATTGTTCAGGAATTGGTGGCAAACAGGGAATTGAACCTACACATAACTCCTGACGGATCAACAAAATATAATTCTGAACCCGATTTCAAGTTTGTGCTGATTGAAAAATATCTCTCTGTCGAAAATGAGTTGACGCCGCGCGAAAGCATTTTGCTTAACTCTTACTTTTTCCTGAAACGGCTGGGATTGAACGAAAAAAGGGCATTTGGCCTTGATAAATCAGATGTTGAGGTTGAGTGGATTCCGTTGGTATATCACCCCATCCAAAGAACGGATCTGGTTCGATTAAAAAAATAGGACATTGCAGTTTACGATCAGCCTGAGTTTATTCTGCCAGACTCAGATCGCTCGTGTATTTTTCAATCATGCGCATTAAATCGTTTCGATTCAATGGTTTTGAAAGATAATCGGTGCAGCCTGCCTGTTGGGCCTTTTCTTTATCGCCATACAAGGCATGCGCTGTTTGCGCAATAATCGGGATTGCTCTGTTAAACTGACGGATTTGCCGGGTGGCTTCAAGGCCATCCATTCCGGGCATTTTCAGATCCATCAAGATGATTGATGTTGCTGGGTTTTGCTTTAAGGCCTCTATGGTTTCCTTGCCATTAGTGGTATGAATGAACTTAATACCTTCATGTGCGAGCACAATTTTCATGAGTTGATAGGATGATTCATCATCTTCAGCAAACAGAACGGTTAAATCTTTCAGTCTTTTCTGATCTTTTACTGAATCAGTCTTTTCGTGAATCACGCTGGCTGTTATTGGATTATAAGGTATCGAAAATGAAAATGTGCTGCCTTTGCCAACTTCCGTGCTAATCCAGATTTTACCGCCCAAGGCATCTAAATAAGCCTTTACAATCGATAATCCGAGTCCGGATCCCTCGTGTGCCCGTGTAAGAGCAAGATCTGCCTGGACAAATCGTTCAAAAATAGCGTCTAATCTGTCGGGAGGAATTCCTCGTCCACTGTCTTTAACATAAAAAACAAGCTGATTATGATCGATATAATTCCCAAATTCAATCTCGCCATGTGCTGTGAATTTGATGGCATTTTTGATCAGGTTGGTCAAAATACTGTCGAGTTTGTATTTATCGGTCATAATGATGGCCTGATCACCTTTCAAATGATCCTGAATGACCAGTTTCAGACCTTTTTCTTCAGCCTGTGTTCTGAAAAAGGCATAATGGAATTGAATGATTTCTGCCAGATTAATCTGATCTATTCTGACAACCAATTCGTTAGCCTCTATTTTCGAAATTTCGATTATGTCATTGATTGTAGCAAGTAATCGCTGACCACTTTTATTAACGATATCGATATAGTCGCTTTTCTCGACATTGTCGAGATCCGGTTCTTTCAACAACTCCAGAAACCCAAGAATTCCGTTCATGGGAGTCCTGATTTCATGGCTCATATTGGCCAGAAAAGCTGTTTTTAAATGGTCGCTTTCCTGTGCTTTATCTTTTGCGTGTATCAGATCGCTGATAATGTTGGTGCGGTGAATAACAATAGACAATTCATGTGCAATCATTTCAATCAGCCGGATATCGGTTTCGTCAAAGGCATTGGTATTGGTATAGCTTTGCACAACCATTACTCCAATTGTTTCATTTTCAATGATTAATGGAACACCAAGCCAGCAGGCCGCAGGTGTGCCCGGCAAATCCAACTCATGTGTGGCTGCAAAATCGTTCCGTTCATAATTGTTTAAAAGAAGTGTTTTCCCCTGCTTGAGCACCTGACCTGATAAGGAGTTTCCGGCTGACCATTTAATAAAATTATCCTGAACATCCTCGAAAATAACTTTGCGGAGGGTTTTTGTTTCGGGATGATAAAGCGCAACAAAGAAATTGGTGGTATCCAGCACACTGTTCAACTCTTCGCGCACAACGATAAGCAATTCCTCGAGTGATTTTTTGATCATCGAAGAACTTGCAATCTGATATAAAATATGCTGAACCCTTTCATCACGCTTGCGTTGGGTGATATTGGTCATGATATGCACGGCTCCAATAATTTTTTGCTGAGTGTCTTTTATTGGATCAACAACAATCTCATAAACAAACCCATTAATTGTCAATTCTTTGCACTCACGTGTGGTGCTGATTTTCATTTTGGCAAACGGACAACCATCAACCGGGCAATTGGAACCATGAACAAAATGAAAGCAGTTCTGATGATGGATAATGAGTTCATTTTCATTAACCAAATCCTGAAATGCCTTGTTATGCTGAATAATCTTCTGGTCGATATCAAGCA
>CAZVKW010000165.1:0-5630 GCA_964627945.1 uncultured Lentimicrobiaceae bacterium | reverse complement strand
TCCATGAAAACAAAATGGTCAGTCAAACTTCTGCTCGATCTTTCGAAGGTGAAAATCACTTTTGCAGTATCATTTACGACCATTGCAGGTTATATGCTTTCCAAAGGCAGTTTCGATAGTGGTCTGATATTACCAACTCTCGGCATCTTTTTGTTGGCATGCGGTTCTTCAGCACTTAATCATTATCAGGATGCTGACCGTGATAGGCTGATGAAACGGACAGCCAACAGACCCATCCCATCAGGAAAAATAAGTCGTTCAGAGACATTGGTATTTGCATTATTTCTTGCTATTTTGGGTTCTGCATTGATCTATATTGCTTCAGGTATACTGGCTATGCAACTTGGTATTCTCGCATTGATTTGGTATAATGGCATTTATACCCCTTTGAAACGCAAAACTGCTTTTGCTGTCATACCAGGTTCGGTCATCGGTTCTATTCCACCATTGGTAGGCTGGGTGGCAGGTGGTGGAGATCTTTTCACGATTCAGGCATTGTTGCTGGCATTTTTCTTTTTCATTTGGCAAGTTCCTCATTTCTGGCTGCTGATGTTAAAATATGGTCCTGAGTACACAGAAGCTGGTTATCCGTCCATTACCCAGATTTATTCAGAAAAAAGCATTCGATTTATGACATTTGTCTGGACATTTGCTACTGCAGTTTCTGCCCTTATGTTACCTATATTTGGTTTGATCGCAAACAGCTTTTTGATCGTAATTGTCTTACTGTCTGTAGTTTGGTTAGTTTTCACTTTTGCAGGCCTGTTAAGAAAAACCAACATATTCAGCCCTTTCTTTTATTTCATGCGAATCAATTATTTTGTTCTGGCAGTCATTCTTTCCTTGATTATCGACCCGATGTTGAAATAATTTATCCGGATTTGACTTTCTAAGGATACTTCCATAAATTTGTTAGATGCAATTACCGACACCATCTAACACATTTTATCATATGAAATTCAACACTATCCGGGTATTTTTGCTTGTTTTTCTGAGCAGTATCTTACTTCAAGCCAATTCTCAAAACGCACAAGGAGGTCCAAAACCAGTCGATAAATTTAGTCTGGGAATTGGGTTCGGACTTGATTGTGGCGGAATAGGAGCAAATCTGACTGTATTTCCACAGAGAAACATTGGGATTTTTGCCGGTGGCGGTTATGCTTTTGCCGGTTTTGGTTACAACTTTGGTCTGAAACTACGCGCAATTTCCGACAAACCAGGCTCAAAAGTTTCCCCTTTTGTTTTGGCTATGTATGGATACAATGCTGCGATCGCGGTTATGGATCAGAAATCACTGAACAAGTTTTTCTATGGACCAAGTATTGGTATCGGGCTTGACACACGAATCCGCCCCACAAAAAATCATTACTGGTCTTTCGCATTGCTTGTCCCATTCAGAGAAGCTGGTGTTCAGGAATATATGGATGATTTGAAAAATAACCATGGCGTTGATTTTCAAAACGAACTTTTCCCCATTGCCTTTTCAATCAGTTATAAATTTGTTTTGAATTAAATTCGGACAGCATTCAGTATTTTCTTCTCAAGTTATTGAATTCCAATATGTTTGCAAGTTTTTCTTAATTGAGAATGTCCTATTCTCAGAGATTTCTTACATTTGACAAAAATCAATACAATGAATCCTGATCTTATCGTCAGTTTGAAAAATATCTCTGTCTTCCAGAAAAACAATCTGGTACTTGATCAGGTAAATTTTGATATTTCTCAGGGAGAGTTTGTTTATCTTATCGGTAAAACAGGAAGCGGAAAATCGAGCCTGTTAAAGACCATGTATGCCGAACTCCCGGTGATTGACGGTGAAGCACACGTTGTTGGCTATAATCTTCGGAAACTTAAACGAAAAGAAATACCATATTTAAGGCGGAAACTTGGGATCATCTTTCAGGATTTTCAACTACTTGAAGACCGTGATGTTTATCGAAACCTTGAATTTGTGCTGAAATCAACTGGTTGGAACGAACGGATGAATATGGAACAAAGGATTCAACATGTTCTTGAACAAGTCGGACTCACCGCCAAAGGATTTAAAATGCCGCATCAGCTTTCGGGTGGTGAACAGCAAAGAGTTGCCATTGCACGCGCTTTGTTGAATGAACCGGAGATTATTCTAGCTGATGAACCCACCGGAAATCTGGATCCGGAAACTTCTAACGGAATCATGCATTTAATGCAAAAGATAAGTGCAAACGGTCAGGCTGTGCTGATGGCCACACACAACTATAATCTGATACACAAATTCCCGAACAGAATTATCAAGTGCGAAGAGGGTACGGTTATCAACTCAAGCTATCAGGTTGATTAGTTTTTCAACGTTGTGACCATTGTTATAAAGAACCGCCAGTTTTTGGGCGCGGAATTCAATATCCTTTTTCGAAAATGGTTTTTTCCACAACTCCTTGATTTTCTTCTTCAAAGCCTTAGCATCATTGGCTACAATACACAATTCATCCAAAGCACTTCCGCTGAGCATCTGATCATTTACAAGGCAAAAACGACCATTATATAGTGTATTTAGAAGTTTCAGCTTCAATCCGGTAGCCTGAAATGTGACGGAAATATTGATCTGAGCATTGTGAATCAACTCAAACAACTCATCATCCGTTGGATTGGCAATCAGCTCGGCATTCGGACAAGACTCAATCAGTGATTTGAGTTGATTTCTTGGATTTAATCCAGCCACTTTGAGCGGATAGGGTGAATCTTTAAAGACATTGGCTATCAAAAACTTAACGGCATTTACATTTTCTGCAACCGACAAATTTCCATGGTATAAAACATAGGTTCCCTTACCGGGTGTAATTTTTACCGACTTGTGGGGATGAAAAGCCGGTATAAAGTCAACACGGGGGAAATGAGCAGCGAAATAACGTTCATCCTTTTTTGAAATGGCTACAAGCTGATAAGCATTATTCAATACTTCTTCATACTTCTTCAGTTTCCCGGCTTCATTATAGAAATAGTATTTTTTAAAAAAGGCGGTTTCGGCCTTGGCCAGATTCAGATAATACTCATGTTCAATATTATGAGTTCTGACAGTGATTTTACGGTCTTTCAGTCTTGGGTCAGTCAGAATCTGACAGGTATGCAGACCCTCCAAAAGGATCGGATAATCGTCTTTCAACAGATTCTGAATCAAATCTTCAGATGTTCGTGAACTGACAATATAGGGCAGACTTTTAAAAAAATGTTTTTTTGAGACATCGCGCGAATAATAATCCACTGAATGACAAAACTCATTCAGTTCAGGTGCTTCATGTCGGCCATACTCAAAGCAATGCAGGTGTATCAGAATCCCTTTCTGTGCCATCGCCTTGATTTTAAAGAAAACATCGATCACCCCGCCATAATTGGCCGGAAAGGGAACATCGAACGAAACAATGTGAATATGCTTATTCATAATTTCTCGCGATAAAACTGTAGTAATATCTCTTCTTCATTTTCCCAGCATAGCGCTTCAGCAGCTCTGCCAAGGTTATTTTTCCATTTCCGGATGAGTTCGGTCTGATTCAGAATAAAACTGATCTGATCTGCAAGCACCTTTGGTTCAAGTGATTCAGCAAATGTTCCTATCTCATATGTGTCGATGATCTTTTTGATTTCTGGCAAGGGCGTAGCAATCACCGGAACACCCGCATGGATATAATCAAACAACTTATTGGGAAGACTGAACCGATAATTCAGATTGGTATCCTTATCGAGTGTAAAGCCCAGATCAGCCAGTCTTGTATAAGACATCATCTCGGAATAATTCATCCTTGGAAGCAGTAATATTCTGTCAGACAATTGTTTACGTTCAATTATTTGCCGAATAATCGGCATTGCGTCACCATTTCCGATAATTAATAAAATCATTTCCGGTAGATGTTCCATTGCCATGACCAACTCCTCAGCGCCACGGTCGATGTTAATTCCGGAACCTTGCAAAATGAGTATTGATTTATCTGCTGGTAAACCGGCTTCTTCCTTAGTTTTGATTTGGATACTGCTTTTCCCGGATGGAATATTGCGAACAGATCGAACAATGATTCCGTATTTCTGTCGGAAAAGATCTGCGATCGACTCATTTACAGTGATCATTTTGTCAAGACGATTTAAAACGAAGGCTTCGATCATTTTCCATACTTTCTGAACAGATTTCCGATGAATGAGCTCCGGTGTTTCGGTAAAATACTCGTGACTGTCATAAATAAGCGGAATCCGTCGAAACTTCGAAATAATAAAATTTGGCAATAAAGTATCCAAATCATTTGCCATCAAGGCCTTACTCCGGTGCAAAAGCAAATAAAGAAATAGTCGCAGATTGAATTCAGCATAAAATAAAGGACCCTTTGTAAATAAAAGATGCATCCTTTTATACTTGTATGGCCTTTCAGGCATCGGCAGGCTTGATGGAAGCATACGACCGATCAAAAGCGGCTGATAGCCGGATTTTAGTAGCGCCAAACAGGATTTGTGAACGCGCTGATCCGTTACCAGATCATTGATTACAGAAACGATGACGGTTTTCAAGTAGAAATTGCTCAGATAATGAATCAATATTAACAATGTATTAACTAAAAAACCACATAAATATTGTCAATAAATGTACCTTTGATCAAAAATCAGGCTTTCATGGAACGCTATTTCCCGTTACAAAATCTAAACACTTTCGGGCTTCCGGTGATTGCCAGCTATTATCAGAAAATTATTGACGATAATCAAATCCTGCCCCTTCTCGAAAGTCAGCTATTCTACGACGAAAAACACCTTCTCCTGGGTGGTGGCAGTAATATTTTATTTTTGGATGACTTTTACAATGGATGCATTGTTCACTTGCAAACAAAAGGCATTTCGCAGATCAGTGAAAATTCGAAAACAGCCATTTTCAGGGTTGCAGCCGGAGAACTATGGAACGATTTCGTGAATTCAATGGTAGATTCAGGATTTGGAGGACTTGAAAATCTGGCACTTATCCCCGGAACAGTTGGAGCAGCACCTTTGCAAAATATAGGTGCGTATGGTGTTGAGCTGAAAGATATCTTTCATCGACTTACGGCTATTGACCTGCAAACCAAACGCAAAGTTCATTTCAGTAAATCAGAATGCGAATTCGGGTACCGAAGTAGCATCTTCAAAACTGCTTTAAAAAACCGCTTTATCATTACGGAAGTTGATTTTAAACTGAGCAAAAAAATCACACCGAATATCCGCTATGGAGCTTTAAGCGAATATCTTGATCATCAAGGTATTGCAAATCCGGGAATAAAGGATATTCGTGATGCTGTGGTTGCCATTCGCAGATCGAAATTACCCGATCCGGCAATTCTTGGTAACGCAGGAAGTTTCTTCAAAAATCCCGTCATTCACCAACTGCTTTTTCAGGATATGCAAAAAGAATTTCCGGATTTAACAGGATACCCCGAAAGTCAGGACGCAACAAAGATTTCAGCAGCATGGCTCATCGAAAAGGCGCAATGGAAGGGAAAACGGATTGGAAATGCTGGCTTTCACGAAAAACAGGCACTTGTTCTTGTCAATCATGGAAACTCTACAGGACGCGAACTTTTTAATCTGGCCATGCTTGTAAAACAAGCAGTGAAAGAAAAATTCGGAATAGAACTTGAAACAGAAGT
>CAZVKW010000164.1:0-5662 GCA_964627945.1 uncultured Lentimicrobiaceae bacterium | reverse complement strand
CTGATCGATCAATTTTTGAATGATTCATCGAATATCCGAGAAGATCAATACGGTGGAACAGTTGAAAACAAAGCCCGTTTCGGACTTGAAGTGGTGAAAGCTGTGGTTGAAGCTATTGGCAATCATCGCACCGGAATCCGTTTGTCGCCTTCGGGAATGAATTTCGGTGTGGAGAACAAAAATCCTGTTGAAACCTTTGATTATCTGATTGCCAGACTAAATGATTTTTCACTTGCCTACCTGCATCTGGTTGAACCTGTTCAGTACAATCTCGAAAAATTTCCCCAGTATCTGAAAGTTGTGACACCGCATTACCGGAAAATTTATCATGGAACACTCATCACCAGTGCCGGATACAATTTTGAAACAGCAGAAAAAGTGATTCAGGATGGTCATGCCGATCTGGTTGCCTTTGGCAAGGATTTCATTGCCAATCCTGACCTTGTTGCCCGTTATGAACAAAATGCCCCTTTAAACAAATGGGATATGTCAACCTTCTATGGAGGTGATGAACATGGCTATACTGATTACCCATTTTTAGAAAGCATATAACTCACTCATGCAATTTTAAGTACTCAAGGCACTGTAAGTACTCTAAGTATTTTAAGTACTCCAAACTTTAGCTCACTCTTTTATTCAATTCCGCTGAAATGTTTCATGAACTGAACGCGTTCATAAGCTGCAGGATTGTCGGCCTTTTTTACACTCATGCGACCGATAAACTGTTCGGTTGACGTGAATTTGTGGCGTGTCATCCAGTCCTCAAGTTCAGCGAGCATGATGCCGATTTCCTGAAATCCTTTTTTGTAAATCACGGAAGCAATCTGCACAGAAGCTGCTCCTGCCAAAAGCTGTTTAATAACTGCTTTTCCGTCATGAATTCCGGTGGATGCAGCAATATCGCACTGAACTTTAGTCGACAACATGGCAACCCAGCGCAGCGATTGGGAAAGTTCGGCAGGGTGACTGAATACATTCGAAGCTTTGATTTCGAATTTCTCAATATCAATATCAGGTGAGAAGAAACGATTAAACAGAACGAGACCTTTGATGCCTGTCCATGAAAGTTTAAGGGCCATTCTGGCCAATCCGGAGAAATAAAAACTGATTTTCACTGCAACCGGGATTTTAACTGTTTTGATCACCTTTTCGATGATATCAAAATAGATTTTTTCATTGTCGTCACCACTTTTATGCGGATCAGAAGGAAGGATGAAAATGTTCAGTTCCAGACCGTCAGCGCCGGCCTGTTCTATTTTCATAGCAAAATCAGTCCATTCCGAAAGGCTGATGCAGTTGATGCTGGCAATAACCGGAATATCAACAGCTTGCTTGCATTCACGAATCAGTTTCAGGTAGTTTTCCACAATATCCGCTTTCGAATAATTGTGGATATAATCCTCTGCTTCGGAATAATGATTTGTATGCTCTGTTTTGGTATTTAATTGATCAATAGTAAGTTGTATCTGTTCTTCAAAAAGCGATTTTAATACAACTGCAGCAGCACCATGAGCAGAAGCCTCCTTCACATTTTCAACCGAATTTGTCAAGCCGCAACTACCAATGATGATTGGGTTTTTTAATTTCAAACCCATATATGTAGTACTTAGATTCAAATCTTACCCTCCTGATGTTTAGTTCAATTGTATTGTAAAAATAGGGCAAATATTAGATAAATCCGACGAAATCGTATGGATTTGGCAGTAAATACCAACTAAATTTCAAAAACCGGAATTGAAAACAGATTATCTGGCTTTGATCAGATCGTTGTAGGCTGACTTTTTATCGAGAATTTTCAGGGCCTGTTGCAGGGTTTCATCCACTCCGGTCAAACATTCATAATACCGACCTAAATCCCATATGTTTCTGGCAATCAGTGCTCTGATTTGTTGTTTGATAAAATCCTCCGAAAGTTTGTACTGATCTTCTTTAAACTCAACGCCTTCTTTAATCGCCAGATCCTTAAAGGCAGTGATATCAGCATCGCTTAGGGTAAATTCTTTGTTGAATTTTGAAAACTCAGGATATTCCTTTTGTAGGGTCTCACGATGGCGATTGGAATATTCAAGTGTGAAACGGTTGAAAACGCCTTTTCTAACAAGATCGGAATAGAGTTCGGTGTATTGCGTTGAATCGAAAGGCACAAAAACATCGGGCATGATTCCCCCGCCGCCATAAACAATCCGTTTTGCCGGAGTGAAATAACGCAGTGAATCAGGGAAATGGATGCTGTCGGCATGCACAAATTCACCATGTTTCTGTCGTTCATACAAATCTTTGTAATAAGATTCAACTCCGTTTTCATATGATTTCTGTATGCAGCGACCAGTAGGAGTATAATATCTTGAGGCGGTTAGGCGTATAACTGATCCGTCAGGCAACTGAAATGGTCTCTGAACCAGTCCTTTACCAAAAGATCTTCGTCCGATTACGATGCCACGGTCCCAATCCTGAACTGCGCCACTCACAATCTCTGAAGCCGAAGCAGACCCCTCATTGATCAGAATGATGAGATTTCCTTTTTCGAAATCACCGGTGGTTGTTGCTTTAAAATCTTGCCGTGTACTTTTCAAACCTTCGGTATACACAATAAGTTTACCGTCATCCAGAAACTCATCGGATAGTTCGACTGCGGCGTTCAGTAGTCCACCAGTATTTCCGCGCAGGTCGAGAATAAGGTTTTTCATTCCTGCTGCTTTCAGTTGATCAAGCGAACTGTGGAATTCTTCCATTGTTGTCTTGGCAAAGCGGTTGAGCTTGATGTATCCGGTGTTTTTATCAGCCATGAAAGTAGCATCGATGCTGTTGATCGGTATTTTGTCGCGTACGATGGTGTAATCGATTAGCTCTTTTTTGTTTCCACGCAAAATGCTCACATTCACGGTTGTACCTTTCTTTCCGCGAAGTCTTTCCATCACATAATTGTTGTTTACCTTGCTTCCGAAAGCATCTTCTGCATTGATTCTGATGATTTTATCACCGGCAAGAATTCCGAGTTTTTCGGATGGACCACCGGGTACAGGAGCTATCACCAGAATCGTATCATTAAACAACTGAAATGTTACACCGATCCCGTCAAAACTACCTTCAAGAGGCTCATTGGCGGCATCCAGTTCGTCTTTCGAGATGTAAGCAGAATGCGGATCAAGCTCTTTCAGCATATTGATGATCGCATTCTCGACCAGTTCAGGTGCTTTTGTACTGTCGACATAGAAATTCTCAATATAAAATAAGGCAGCAGCAAATTTCTGGCTTGTTTCCCGTCCGTCGTTTTTTTGAATGTTCTGAGCGGAAGCGAAATTGTAAAATATAGATAAACAAAGACTTATGGCTAAAATCTTTGTGATTGAACTTTGGAATATTTTCATTTTATAAGTGGTTTTTCTATGGATTGCCTGTTTGGTCTGGAATAATAATCTTCCAAAAGTAAGGATTCGTGTACGGAATCGGCCATTTAGACAAAAAATAAGACTGTTAATAATTGTTAACCAATTAAATAACAGTCTTATAGATTTTATCAAAAACAGAATTAGTAGTTCAGAACCTCCATCGCTGCAGCATAAATCTTTTCAGCATTTGGCAGAACAGCTTTCTCCAGGATTCTGTTAAAACCAACTGGAGTAAAAGTAGAGCCAACACGTTTCACAGGTGCATCCAGATAGTTGAATGCTTCGTCGGAAATCATGCCTGCCAATTCACCGCCGAATCCACCAAAAACCTTGTCTTCGTGCACGATGAGTACCCGAGACGTTTTTTTCACTGATTCCAGAATTCCTTCTTTATCAAGCGGAACAAGTGATCTGATGTCAACTACTTCGATCTCTTTACCTGTTTCTTTCTGAATTCGATCAGCTACTTCAACGGCCTGGTGTGTGGTGTTTCCATAGGTAATGATGCTAAGATCTTTTCCTGCGCGGCGAATTCTTGCTTTTCCAAATGGAACCTCAAAATCATCAGGAACATAGGTTTCAGCAACGGGATCGTTGTAAAGCGCTTTTGGCTCCATGAAAACGGTCGGACCTTCAGAACGGATCGCAGTGCGGAGCAAGCCGGCGGCATCATCAGCATAGGATGGATAAACAATCCGGATTCCCGGGAATGTTGACAATGCACCTTCAATAGTTTGTGAATGATACAAACCACCTCCGATATATCCACCTGAAGCCAGACGGATGACAATATTTGGTGCGAAAGCACCATTGCTGCGCCAGTAATCATGAGAGCACTCAACGAGCTGTTCCATTGCCGGCCAGAAATAATCGGCAAATTCAGCACCTTCGATCACAACCCTTATTTTTTTATCGAAACGGCTCATTCCGTTTGCGGTTCCTGTAATATAGTCTTCAGCAATAGGCGCATTGAATACCCTGTTTTTGCCGAATTCCTGCTGCATACCCTTGGTTACGTTGAAGATGCCGCCTTTGTCTTTGTTGGCAACGTCCTGACCCCAGATATAGGTATCCGGATTGTGACGGAACTCAGCCTTCAACGTTTCGTTGATGGCCTGAATCAGTTTATGTTTTTCGCCAGTGGATTCGTTGTGTGTTCCGTCGGTATATTTTGCAGGAATGTAAGGAGCAGGAATTACAAAATCGAAAATCGATTCAGGAGTAGGATCAGGAGAAACAATTGCTTTTTTATGTGCTGCCGAAATAAGTTTTTTGGCATCCTGATCGAGTGTATTCAGTTCATCTTCAGTAAATTTACCTGAGTGAAGAAGCTGCACCCTGAAGCGAACAAGCGGATCCGACATTTTCACGCAATAGCGTTCGTTTTCGTCGCGGTATAATTCGTGTTTGTCAGAGTTGGAATGTGAATGAATTCGAACACAATTGGCATGAACGATCACCGGTTCACCCACTTCAAGTACGTGTTTCTTAGCAAGATACATGGTGTTCATCGAATCGAATACATTTTTGCCATCGCAATACATGATCGCCAGATTCTTGATGCCGCGGTAATTTTCTGCAGCACGCCGGTTGGCTGTCTGATCGCGTTGCGGAACAGATATTCCGAACTGATTGTCCTGAAACACGAAAATGACAGGCAATTTTTCATTTGAAGCACCATTAATCGCCTCAAAAACATAGCCTTCCGATGTGGAAGACTCGCCTTGTGAACTGATTGAAACGCCTTGCGAGTTGTAAAGTTTCATGGCCCGTGCTGTGCCAACAGCATGCAAGGTATGGTTTCCAGTGGCAGAGGAAACATTCTGGATATTCCACTCAGGTTTGGCAAAATGGTTCGACATATGTCTACCACCGCTGGCAGGATCAGCTGCCTTGGAGATGCCGTTCAGGATAATTTCATCTGCCGTAAGTCCTGCTGAAATCGCAGTTAGCATATCGCGGTAATAGGGGAAAAGAAAGTCTTTCTCACGGTTAAATATCTGTCCAATAGCTAATTGAATACCATCATGACCTGCATAAGGTGCATGATATGACCAGCCTAAGGCTTGTTTCAAATAGTTGGGCGCTTTCTCATCGATCTGACGGCCAAGGGTCATCAGACTATACCATTTCTGCAGGCTTGCTTTATCAGTTTTATCTAAGGTAAATTTCCTTTTCTGTGTCATCGCAATCAATTTTTACTCATTAATGAGTTCGTTTTCGGGCTGCAAAAGTACAAAAAATTGTAATTTGAAACCAATCTAAATTAGAAT
>CAZVKW010000163.1:0-5680 GCA_964627945.1 uncultured Lentimicrobiaceae bacterium | reverse complement strand
CGACTGTAATTTGATGAATTACAATCGGTTTTTTTATTTTGTGATCCGCTTGGGACTACGCCATCTTTCCCCGTTTGCACCATTATGCACTTATATCATTCTATATCAATTAATTATATTTTTGTAAAGTGCAGTAAAATGCATAAAAAAGTGTAAAAATATTTCATTTGTTTACCCCGATGTTTACCCTTTGTATCTCTGAATTGCTTATCTTTGTTAGGTTATAAAAGATAATTTGTATGGCAAGCGTCGCAATTGTATTCCGCAAAGATAAGCTAAATTCTGATGATTTTGCACCCATTCACTTCAGAATTATCAAAAATCGCAAGGTAAACTACATCGCATCCACTTTGATGATCCATAAAGATCATTGGGATACGAAAAAAAGCAAAGTCAAAAAGGGCGTGAAAAACTCTGCCCGGATGAATGCTTTTTTAGCTCATAAGTCAGCAGAACTCCAGGACAAAGTCCTTGAATTGGAAACAATGAAAAAAGGATTAACAACCCGCCAGCTCAAACAGCATATTTACGGGATGGATCCACTCGACTTTTTCTCTTTTGCTGAAAAAGCATGTGAGACCTACCTCAGGGCTGGTCAAATAGGAACCTATGATAAAAGCAATTCGATCATCAAGAAACTAAAGGCATTTACAGAAAATAAAGATATTTTCTTTCAGGATATCACGCCGGACTTCTTATACAAGTATGAGGCATATTGCATAAAGACCTGGACAAATAAAGTGAACACCATTCATAAGGATATGAAATTCATCAGGAAACTCTTCAATGATGCATATCGCCTGGGTAAAATCGAGCATAGCCATATCCCATTCAACAAGTACCAGATGAAAACTGAAAAGACACATCGTACTTTTCTTACTGCTAATGAGCTGGCATTATTTGAGAAATTCGCTGTTACTCCTGGCACCAGGATGGCACTGCACAAAGACATGTTCATCTTTGCAAGTTACGCCGGTGGACTTAGGGTTTCAGATGTGCTCAAATTAAAGTGGGAAAACTTCGATGGCGTTCATGTTTCAATTTCAATTCATAAAACAAAAACACAACTCTCGGTGCTTCTTCCTAAAAAGGCTCTTGAAATAATTGGGAAATATAAGCCTGAAGAAGTCAACCCGAGTCACTTTATTTTCCCTCAGTTAGACAATGATCTCAAATTAACTGATCCGATAGCAGTCGACACGGAGATTTCCCGTGCTACTGCTTATATCAATAAGAACATCAAATTCATAGGCGAAAAAGCAAAGATAACAAAGCATATCAGCTTTCATATTAGCCGCCATACCTGGGCCACTCAGGCGCTTCAAAAAGGCATCAGCATCGATAAGGTGTCAAAGCTTATGGGCCATGCTGATATTTCTGAAACCCAGATCTATGCCAAAATCGTTAATGAAGAACTTGACAAAGCCATGCAGGCATTCGATAATTAATCGCGTGCTTTTTCATGCCTTTTTTAAGCTTTCCTTACAACGATAAGTTGTCCAGGTAGGGGAGGTCGTTGTTAAAAAATATTTTCGATTTACTACTATGCATTACTTTACTTCTGATTATCTTTACAAGTCTTGATATCCTCACAGACCATTTCTTCTACATACTGATTTTCAAACTTTTATCGTATTTTGAAAAGCTGGTAAATTACTTAATACTTTTTAAATGCATATTCTCAAACACATACTAATTATAAACTGCCAGTTATTATCAGAATACGATGAGTTCCGATCAGTACAATGTCAAAGAGGTTGCCTTCTTCGAGCATCCACATCTAAGGTCTTCTCAGGCTTCTGGAAATGATTTTGATATTCTGATTGACGGCGAATTTTCGCTGAATGCGTATTGCACATCTTTGATCGAAAAGATCTTCACACTCCCCCAATCTGCTTTCCCGAAATTTATCAATTACCAATGCTCGTTGGTTGAAAATGCATTTAACTGGCTTAATCGTCTGGAAAAACTTCTTTCTGAAAATGAAGAGCTTTTTCTGGAAAATAAGAAGCAAAGCCGTTTTACAAAGTTATATTTATTGATTGATGGGAAAAGAAAGGAAACTCAGGCAGATGAAATTGATGAAACTAATTTGATAAATTTGAGTAGTAAAGTCAATGGATGCAATGACACTCGGGTCTACGATTTTTCTAAGACAAAAAAGCATTCAGATAAACTGGATACATTAAAAAAGAAAATTTTCTTTCTGAATGAGCAGATCACAATCTATGAGCAATATCCACCGCACTTTGTTAATCAACATACCCCGAAATATGGCCAACAATGCCAATTGGAAATTGATAGGCTGATCCGTCAGGATAAGTTTGATAGAGAATTAGCAGATCAAAACCCGCCAACCACCTTTGCCATAAAGAAACTTCCGATTAATACAGAAACCAAATCATGGGTTCATGTGTTCTTCCAGCTCATGCATACTACAGGAAATGACGGTAAACCAGTACTTCCTTACACGGTAGCCGAACTTGCCGAACACATTTGTACATATTATTGTCAGATGGATGGCACACCATTTAATCTGAATACCGTTCGTACTTATCTGAATCAGAGTAGAGCAGAAAGTAGGCCAAAGAATGATAAAGAGATCAGGCTCGATCTAGATAACATATAATAGTATCATCTATATCAAGCGATATTAGAGCAATTTTGATACTCTTGTAATCTATTTAATATCAATAACATAATAAAATATTCATTATCATTTTATCCCAATTTGCTGCAATTTAACCATGAAAAGTATCAGAATTGCTTCAAGTTTTTAGCTTTAAAAAACAAAAATATCAAAGCTTTTTCGTTGAACGTTGACGACCGGCATCCTAATTTGCTGCTAATCTGATTTTTAAAAATAAATCGGGTACCAGATACTGTTTTAGGATTGTGCAACCAAATTTTTGTATATTCTTTTGCTGTCCTAACTTTTAAAAACACAAAATTATGGACGCAATCATTCTTTCAAGTGATCAGTATCAAGCCATCTTGAACAAGATCGAAGAGATCAACATTAAAATCCAGACAGCTCATGCAGCTCCTGGTGAATCGTTCGTGGACAATCAGCAATTCCTTCAGCTGATGCAGGTCTCAAAACGCACGGCTCAAAATTGGCGTGATGAAGGTAAGATTTCCTTTTCACAGGTTGGCGCTAAGATATATTACAAGCTTTCTGATATTGAAGCTATGCTGAAAGAACATTACAACAAATCCTTTCAACCCAAGCGCAGGTAATGTTCTTTGTGATCAGTTCTACCGCCCGGGCAGAAAGCTTCCTTGCTTACTTCCTGGGCGGAATTGATATGTAGCATTTTCTTCAAAATCCTAAATCGCAAATCCGCCATCCAATGAACCTCTCCATATTTCAAAATTTTACCACTATTACCGAGAATAAGCCTTTCGCCGATATTCTCACTGACATTAAAACCGGCAAGTACCGCGGACCGGTTACTTACATCCGGAAATGCCTTCAGGAACAAAAACTCGAGTCGTATGAGAAAGCCAAGAAAGGGCTACCGGCTTTCACACCTTCAGGTCAATTCGAAGGTGGCCGTAACCAGGAAACTTTAAAAAAATATTCCGGAATCATTGTCCTGGATTTCGATAAACTTACCCAGGAACAACTTAAAAACTGTCGTGAATCGTCCATGGATGATCCACATACAATGGCATTATTTATAAGCCCTTCAGGTAATGGACTTAAAGTATTTGTTCAAACACAGGCTACACCTGCTACCCACAAAGATACTTTCCTAAAAGTCCAGGCTTATTACGAACAGCTCACCGGTTTGTCTATCGACAAATCCGGCAAGGACTTCACCAGGCTGTGCTTCATGTCCCTCGATCCGGATCTCTACCACAATCCAAACTCCCAGGTATTTCAAAATTCCGAACCTAGTCAGATCTTGATCGAAGAGTCACTTCCTCTCCCGAGGGAGAGGAAGCCGGAAGGTGAGGGTAAAACCCTTGTTATGCCCCAGCAGGATTTCCTCAAAATCTACCACGATTCCATCAACCTCACCGAACACAAAGAATCCTTCATCACCGGCAACCGCAATAACTTCGTTCATCAGCTTGCCTGCAATCTGAATAGGAGTGGAGTGCCGTTCGCTGCCGCTCTCGGCTTCATCCTGGCAGACTATAATTACGATGAAAAAGAAGTCATGGCTGCTGTAAACAGCGCCTATAAAAATTCTTCGGAACATGGTAAAACCTTGGAGTCTAAGCCACTCCCTCTCCACAAGGAGATTGAGTTAGAGGATGAGGTCGAAGAAGACGAAGAACCAAAAAAACGCATCCCAGCCATCGACAAAGTCGAGAACTTCCTTCTCAGCAAATATCGTTTTCGCAACAATACAATCACTGGCAGACTGGAATATCGTTTTCTAACTAAAAAAGTCTGGTACCAGGTGAATGATTACATCGAAAACTCAATGCTCCGCGAACTGCTTAAAAACAAAGTCAGGACCAACATGTCCGGATTACGGAATCTGCTGTATTCTGACTTTTGCGAACTCTTCAATCCATTCTCAACTTATTTCGAAAGTCTTCCTCCCTGGGATGAACAAACCGATCACATTGCCCAGCTAGCGGATACCATCACAACAACTCATCAGGATCTCTGGCATACATGCTTCAAAAAATGGTTAGTTGCCATGGTCGGTTGTGTCCTGGACGAACATACCATCAATCAGACAGTAATTGTCTTTTCTGGCAAGCAAGGTGTCGGTAAGACAACATGGATGGAAAACCTGATTCCTAAAGAGTTAAAACAATATCTTTTCTCAGGTACCATCAATCCCAATAACAAGGATACACTGATCCATCTTTCTGAATGCATGTTGATCAACCTCGATGAACTTGAAAATCTGAACCGTACAGAAATTGGGAGCTTAAAAGAGCTGATCACTAAAACTCACATCCGCATTCGCCGGGCCTATGGCCACAATAACGAAACTCTTCCACGTTGTGCCAGCTTTGCAGGCAGTGTAAACACAGCCCAATTCCTTAACGATACAACCGGTTCCCGGCGATTTCTTTCTTTTGAGGTCACTGATATTAAGTATGACCACAAAGTTTCACTAAACGATGTTTACTCCCAAGCCTTGCATCTTTTCAATTCAGGCTTTCGTTTCTGGTTCAACAGGGACGAAATCGATGCTATCAACCACAACAACGAGCAATACCAGCTGCGTTCACCTGAAGAAGAACTGTTACTCACCTGGTTTGAACCTTGCTTAAAAGAGGAAGCAAACTCAATTATCAGTGCTTCTCAGATCTTGGCTAAACTTGCTGACAAAGCTAAAATTAATGTCTCTGATGGTTCTGTAAATAAGCTGGGAAAAGCTTTGGTAAAACATAAGTTCACCCGTCTTTGGCGCCACGGCCGGTTAATGTATGCTGTTCGGGAATTAACCTGGGAAGAAGTCGATCTACGCAATCGATTTGTTGAAGATTCATCACCTGCTAAAAATGATCGATCCACTTCAAATGAACAAACCAAACCCATTGAAATTCAATCAGATTTACCTTTCTGAATCCTCATTTTCCCAGACTTGAAACTCTGAAACTTTGAAACAAGAAACAAGCTCACTAAACATTAGTACTCAACATTTTTTCTTGGGTGTAGTGGGTGTAGGCACTTTTCACATAAAAAAATATAACTTTTTGAAAA
>CAZVKW010000162.1:0-5680 GCA_964627945.1 uncultured Lentimicrobiaceae bacterium | reverse complement strand
ATTTTGCCTATTCAAGCATCTTCCGGGCCGGACTCGGAATCATCATCGGATCGCTTACCGCCTTTTTGGTCAGTCAATTGATAGATGCTTATGTATTTCACTATTTCAAGCGACTGACAGGCAGCAAAAACCTCTGGCTTCGTGCAACAGGTTCAACAGTGATTTCGCAACTCATCGACAGTTTCGTGATTCTTTTCATCGCGTTTTATCTGCTTGGTAACTGGAGCATGCAACAGGTTTTAACCGTCGGACTTGTGCAATATGTCTACAAAGTTTCGCTTGCAATCCTGCTAACGCCACTGATTTATCTGGCACATTGGTTCATCGATGGATGGCTGAAAAAGGGCCATATTGAGGCATAATAATTGAGTTTCAGAAATCGCTGCATCCCACGGAAATTGTACCTTTGAAGATATGTTTTCTCCCTGACTGCTTCCTATTTTTCGCAGCCGGAGATGCTTGTCATGAAAAAAGGAATTTTAACACTGATATGTTTTTTTCTGCTGTTTTCAGCCGGAGTTTCGCTTATTGCACAAACAGAAAGCAATTCAGTTTCCGATTCACTGGTTTTCAGTGGACAGCTTTCCATTTGGAGTCATTACAATCCATACAACGTGAATACTTTATCTGCCGGAAAGCGCAATATTGCGTTTCTGTTCAATCAGGAAATTCAGGAGCATCTGTTTACGAAAGCATCTTTGAAGTAAATCATTAAATCAATATCTGCACTTTTGAAATATCATAATCTTAGCGAAAAATGGATCAAAGCCTCAATTGCCGGCGCGATTTGGGCTGCATCCGAAATAGTATTGGGCAGCTTTCTGCACAACCTGAAAATTCCTTTCAGCAGCAATATTCTAACGGCCATCGGTATCATCATTTTGGTATCGATTAGTTATATCTGGAATGAGAAAGGACTTTTCTGGCGGGCCGGACTTATCTGTGCACTCATGAAAACCATGTCACCGAGCGCGGTGATTTTTGGTCCGATGATCGCCATTTTTGCCCAGTCGGTATTGCTCGAAATTTCGGTGCGACTTCTTGGCCACAATTTGATCGGATATTTTCTGGGGGCGATGCTTGCCATGTCGTGGAATTTTTTCCAGAAAATCATCAACTACATTATTTTTTACGGTTACAACATTGTTGAAATTTATAAAAGCCTGCTGCAATATGCCGGAAAACAGCTGCATATTTCATTCGATATTGTCTGGATGCCCATTCTGATTCTGTTCATTCTCTATGCCTTGTTTGGTGCGGTTGCAGCCGTTATTGGCATCAGGGTGGGGAGGAAGTTGCGAAATCGTGAATTGAAAGCCGTTTCACTTCAAACGATTCAGTCTGCAATAAAGCAGGATGATCTGTCAAAGAGAAGTTTTCCGTATGCTATCAGCTGGTTAGTGGCTGATATCCTGCTGATTATAGCATCTTTATTGTTGATGTCACTCACAAAGTGGTATGTTTGGGTTTCTGCGGTGCCCGTTGTGGTGTTGGTTTGGTCGTTGCGTTACAAACGTTCGTTGAGACAATTGCGCAAACCAGGTTTCTGGGTGTTTTTTATCGGATTGACCATGCTTACGACCTTTGTTTTTAGCCGGTTGCAGTCGGAAGAAATTACTGTTTTGGAAGCATTGCTGATCGGTATTCAGATGAATTTCAGGGCGATCGTGATGCTGATCGGTTTCTCAGCGATTGGCACGGAATTGTACAATCCAGTCATCAGGGCTTTTTTCCTGCGGACTTCCTTCCGGCAGCTTCCGATGGCTCTGGAGCTTTCGTTTGAGAGTCTTCCGGCCATGATTGCCTTTCTGCCACCTGTGAAAATCCTGCTGAAAAATCCTGTTTCGGTGATGCAGCAGATCATTGCCATGGCCGAAACGCGGCTCGAAGAAATCCGTCAGAAACAGCAATTTAGACGTAAAGTATTCATTATCAGTGGTAAAGTTGGCGAAGGAAAAACACGCATTCTGGAACAATTGGTCGGACGCCTGAAAGAGAACAACATCAGTACTGGAGGAATTCTCGCTCCGAGAATCATGGAAAACGGACAAACAATCGGCTATGATCTGCTGAATTTAACTGAAAATTTGACGTGTTCATTTCTATGCCTACATGATGGAAAAGCTGGAGAAACGATTGGTCGGTATTTCATTTCAAATGAAGGAATCCATTTTGGAAATGAAGCGCTTTCTGTGGCTAAAAACCTCGAAAACAAGCTGGTAGTGATCGATGAAATCGGTAAACTGGAGCTTTCGGATCGGGGCTGGGCACCAGCATTGAACGAATTGCTGGCTACTTCTGACAATCATTTGATCCTTTCCGTTCGGGATAGTTTCATGGAACAGATTATTGAAAAATGGGGTATTGAACCAAATATCATCTTTCAAATACATGAATCTGAAAGCGAAGAGATTTTTATGAAAATCTTACAAGCGATTCAGTAAGATTTTTAAAGATCAGGCTTTGAATCCGAGACCAGAATTTATATTATGCTAGATAATTAAATATCAATTATTTATCCTGAACTGCTTTTCAGGAATAGTAAATTAGGTATGTAAAAATCTATCTATGGCTGAAAAATGGCAATTTTACTATTGGCCGTTGTTTGATAGGTTTCAGAAAAATTACCATAATTGATCGCAATTTCGAGCCGTTTCGAATTGTTTACGAAACAAACAGCTTCACCAACAGGAACGGAAGAATAAGTCGTTCCAAGCTTAATTGTTAACTCGGTGGTATTTGCAGTCATGTTTAACAATGCTCCGGTCTCGAAATTTGCCACAAGATCTTCAGGGATATTGGTGATACAGTTACCGAAACTATCGACATACAAAACTTCACCTTTCAAGGTATCTCCAAGCATGATGGCGGGCTGTATTTCAAACAGTTGCGGCTCAGTGCAGACCGAACCGAAGCTTGATAATGAAGCTCCACTGAGCATCGAAAGAATTGAACGGGTGAAAAACTCCTCGAAGGAAAGATCTTCTGGCTGAGCGCCGTCCAGAATTAGTGAGTTTTCGATATAATAACAAACGATGTCGGGATTATTGTATAAAACCCTTGTTGATAAGGTGTTATCAGGTGTGATAAAGATTTTCGAATTTGCTTCATAGATGATGCTTTTTCCTGTGTTTCCTGGTTTGATCAGTCCGGCAATGTAAGTTCCAGGAGGATAGTTCTGATTTGCGAGATCAAGAAGATAAGAGCCTTCGAATATATCAAAATCGGGAGCCTTATAAAATTCAATCTGAACTTCAGGAAAATAGGTTTTGACTCTACCCTTGATACCAACAATCAAATCGCTGGATGGGTCAACATCTGTAACAAGGACCAATGTGCGGGTTGAAACAGGAAAATAATACACCTCGGTTTTTGTACAGGATGTAAAAAATACGAGGATGAGCAGAATAAAAGGCAAAATGGTTTTATTTTTCATACTATCAGGTTTTCTCAATAAAAAGGGCAAAATGACAGCCAATGGTGAATGAATATTCTGTCACTTAAAACATTAACGCTCGTTGTAATATGTTTTAAGGTCAATTATACCTCTCACAAATGTAGTTTAAAGGTGCGAATTTTTAAATCTTAATTTGGTGAAAACGTGATCTATCAGCTAAAAAGTTTTTCAATTGAAATTCGGATTGAATTCTGCTTTTCAATAACTTTGAAACAATCATCATGCAGTCGAATTTTGTATTTAACCGATTTTATTATGAAGACACTATTCATCAGGTCAATAGTTAACTTATTCATTCTGTGTGCTTTCTTCCATGTTTCCAGCCTTTCGGCGCAGGAATTTAAGCTTCTGTCACCTGACGGCAGACTTGAACTGAGCATTGTTCATGCCGAAGGCTTCAGCTGGAATCTGAAACTGAACACTAAGACTGTGATTCAGGATGTGAAGATCGGGATGGAAATGAATGATGGCCGGATGGCAGGTTTTGCGAAGATCAAAAGCAAGAAGACATTTGAAGGAAACGAAGTAATTCATGCACAGATTCCGTACAAAGATGCTGAGATTCAGGATCATTATCAGGCACTTACTTTGAAAACCGGCGATGGATTTGTGTTTCACTTCAGACTTTACAACGACGGAATGGCTTATCGTTTTGAAGATGAACGATCAGTTTCTGAATCTGTCATTGACGAAACCTTGCGACTGACATTTCCCGAAGGGACAGAAGTATGGTTTCCGCGCGAAGAATCGATGTATTCGCACAACGAACGGATGTATGTGCAAAGCGATGTCAATCAGATTCGGGAAGGCGATTTCTGTAGTCTGCCGGTTTTGTTCGGCAATCCTGACGGAGCTAAAATACTTTTCACCGAAACGGCTATTGCCGATTACCCGAATATGTTTCTCGAAATGGGCCAATTGCAAAAATTGGAATCTGTTTTTCCGAAATATGTGCTGGAGGCCATACCCAATACTGAAAGTGGTCCCGACCGGAACCAGAAAATCACCAAGGAAGCTGATTATATCGCCAAAGTTTCAGGGCCAAGGCAATATCCCTGGCGCGTTTTCATCGTTGGAGAAGATGATAAAGTCTTGATCGAAAGCAATCTGGCTTACCAGTTGGCCCGTCCTTCGTTGATCGAAGATGTGAGCTGGATTAAGCCCGGAAAAGTGGCATGGGACTGGTACAATGCCAACAATATTTACGGGGTGAATTTCGAATCTGGACTGAATACCGCGACCTACCGGTATTATATTGATTTCGCTGCTGAAAATGGCATCGAATACGTTATTTTCGACGAAGGCTGGACCAAAAGCACAACCGAAATTCTGGGTTTCAATCCTGAAATGGATGTGAAAGGTCTGATACAATACGCTGAAAGTAAAGGCGTAAGCATCATTCTGTGGGTGCTTTGGAAACCCTTGAGTGAAAATCTGTCTGAAATCCTTTCGACCTACAAAAGCTGGGGAGCGAGAGGCATTAAGGTCGATTTTATGCAACGCTCCGATCAGGCGATGGTGGCATCTTATGAGGCCATCGCGAAAGAAGCTGCCCGGCTGCATCTGCTGGTCGATTTTCACGGTGCTTTCAAGCCGTCGGGATTGCAGCGCACCTATCCCAATGTGCTGAATTTTGAAGGAGTGAAGGGTTCTGAGAACAATAAATGGAGCGATCTCATCACACCTGATCACAACCTTACGATTCCGTTTATCCGCATGGCTGCCGGACCGATGGATTATACGCCAGGGGCGATGAACAATGCCGGAAAACAGGATTACACCATCAGCTGGGAACGCCCGATGAGTCAGGGAACGCGCTGCCATCAGGTGGCGATGTATGTGATGTATGAAGCTCCTTTGCAGATGTTGTGCGAGTCACCATCGACCTATCGCAGGGAACAGGGAACGGTGGATTTCATTAGCAAAATTCCAACAATATGGGACGAAACAAAGGTGCTGGAAGCCAAAATCGGGGATGATTGTATTGTTGCCCGCCGGAAAGGTACGGATTGGTATATCGGAGGGATGACCGACTGGACCGCCCGTACATTTGAGATTCCTTTGGATTTTTTATCAGGAAGTTACGATGCTACGATCATGGCTGATGGTGTGAACGCGGATCATTATGCAGAGGATTACCAGATCAGGCATCAAATCCTCAATGAAAAAGATGTACTGAAGGTGGATATGAAATCTGGTGGCGGTTTTGCAGTGATTTTGAAG
>CAZVKW010000161.1:3445-5726 GCA_964627945.1 uncultured Lentimicrobiaceae bacterium | reverse complement strand
GCCATTCGGTGATGCGAACGATTACTTTTTCTCCGTCTTTGGCTTTGTTGAATCCAGTTTTCGGAACAAAGATATCCACCGCCATATTGTTGCTGTCGGGCACCAGAAATCCGAATTCCTTTGAGATCGAGATCACACCGACATAATCCGTTTTGTTGCGTTTGATCACTTCCACAATCTGTCCTTCGGTCTTGTGGTTTTTCCGTTTCGGGAAGAGATACACCTTCACGGTATCTTCATGCAAAGCCTGGAAAGTATTGTTTGCCGAGATAAAGATATCTTCGCCACCTTTTTCCGGACTAACATAGGCTTTGCCGGTGTTTTTCATATCCACTTTTCCGATCACAAACTCCTTTTTTCGGGCAAATTCTGCAATCATATTCCGCGAAAGAATATAGCGGTAAGGACGCTCTTCGGTAAGTTTGCCATCAGCAAGCAGTTCGGCAAGAATCTTATCCACAAGATCTTTTCCTGCCCTGTCCTGAATTCCGAGTGTTTTCGCTATCTGTTTGTAATTGAATGGTTTGAATGGATTTTCGCCAAATATTCCCAGAATCGTGGTCACGAGTCCAGACCGTGTACCTACGTTTTGTTTTACTTTTTTTGCCATAGCTCAATGATTTTTCCCGAGTCGATGACCCGGAATTGCCTGTATAAGTTTTTGTGTATAAGCCGATTGCGGATTCAGGTAGATTTCATCCGCTTCGGCCAATTCTTCAATTTTACCGTCCTTCATCACCATGATCCGGTCCGACATATAACGCACCACGCTCAGGTCATGCGATATAAAGATACTTGTAAATCCGAAGGTTTCCTTCAAATCATTCAATAAATTCAGCACCTGTGCCTGAACGGAAACGTCGAGAGCCGAGACGGATTCGTCGCAAACCAGTAAACGCGGCTGAAGCGCGAGTGCCCGGGCGATGCATATCCGCTGACGTTGCCCACCCGAAAACTCATGTGGATAGCGGTTAAAATGACCTTGTTCAAGACCAACCTGTTCCAGAAGTTCGTACACTTTATCTCGACGCTGGGCATTGTTTTTCAGTATGTTATGAACCTGCAATGGTTCAAGAATAGCATGCCCTGCTGTCATACCGGGGTTGAGGCTTGAATAAGGGTCCTGAAAAATAATCTGGGCTGTTTTCCGGTATTTACGCAGTTCTTCGGATGAAAAAGCACGTACATCATCACCGTCGAAGAGGATTTTTCCGTCAGAAGGTTCGACCAATCGAAGCAGACTTCTTCCAAGTGTGGTTTTTCCGCAACCCGATTCTCCGACCAATCCCAGCGTTTCGCCCGGATAAACATCAAAAGTTACTTCATCAAGTGCTTTTACATAGGATCGTACCCGGCTGAACAAGCCATGTTTCACAGGAAACCATGTTTTCAGCTTCTCGATACGCAAAAGTGGTTCATGCGCATACATTTTATCCTGATTCACCTTTCTGGCCAGCGGATCTGAAGACAATTCGGTCAGCATCTGTTTTTGACCGGCGGGCCAGCGGTTCGAAAGAAAATCCTGAACAACCGGAAGCCTTCTCAGTCTATCAGAAGCTGAGGGCCTGCAGGCGAGCAAACCGCGTGTGTAAGGATGGTCAGGATGGTCAAGTATTTGATTTACAGAGCTATATTCAACAATTTCTCCCTGACGCATTACAGCCACGGAATCAGCGATATCGGCAATCACACCCAAATCGTGCGTTATGAAAATCATGCCCATTCCATTCGATTCCTGCAGATTTTTTAACAGAGCAAGAATTTCTTTCTGAACCGTTACGTCGAGCGCAGTGGTAGGCTCATCGGCGATCAGCAGCGAAGGATTGCACGAAAGTGCCATGGCGATCATGACACGTTGTTTCTGTCCGCCTGAAAGCTGATGCGGATATGAGAGGAAAATATCTTCGGGGCGGGGTAACTGTACTTTTTGAAACAATTCGATTACACGGTCGTGTGCATCATCTTTTGATACTTTATTATGCGCCTGAATTGCTTCAATAATCTGATTTCCACACCGAAAAACCGGGTTGAGCGAGGTCATGGGTTCCTGAAAAATCATGGCCATGCGGCTGCCACGGATTTCGCGCATTTCACGTTCGCTCATATCTTCAAGCGATTGGCCTTCAAGATTGATGTTAGAGGATGAAATCCGTACATTTTTATCAGGCAATAATCGCATCAGCGCCAATGAGCTGACTGATTTTCCGCTTCCTGATTCACCAACAATTCCGAGTGTTCGACCAGCAAAAACCTCGTATGAGATTCCTTTCACGGCATCGAA
>CAZVKW010000161.1:0-3345 GCA_964627945.1 uncultured Lentimicrobiaceae bacterium | reverse complement strand
CTTTTTTATCCGGATGTGTGCGCTGCCTGTGGAAGCCTGCTCTATAAAAACGAAAAAACTGTTTGTCTGAGCTGTCGTGTTCTGCTCCCTAAAACCGCTTATGAAAAGGATGATCATAACCCTGTTGCCCGCATGTTTTGGGGTAGAATTCCATTTCATGCGGTGAGCTCTTGTTATTTTTTCAGCAAACAGGGCAAGATTCAGCATCTGGTTCACGAATTGAAATACAAAAAGAACAAAGATGCCGGTCTGTTTCTGGGAAATGAACTCGCAAAAAGTCTTTCCGAATCGCCATATTTCAGCGGCATCGATTTTATTGTTCCTGTGCCTTTGCATCCGAAAAAGATGCATAAAAGAGGTTATAATCAAAGTGAAATTATCGGAAAGGGAATGACAGAAATCATCCCGGCAGAACTCAACACCACCAATCTGGTCAGGTCGGTTGCATCGGCCACCCAGACTCACAAATCGCGATTGGCGCGTTGGGACAATGTGAAGGATATTTTCATCTTGAATCGTCCGGAAGAGTTCGCAGGACGTCACGTATTACTCATTGATGATGTGATCACCACTGGATCAACCATCGAAGCCTGCGGACGGGCGCTTTTGCAGGCTCCTGACATCAAAATAAGCGTGGCAGCAGCAGCCTGCGCGGTAAGTTGACCTATCCAACCTTCTTTTTGATCTCGGTCAGCATTACTTCTGTCATACTGTCTAGGTTAAATTTATCGCTTAATCCCCAGTCTTTCCGGGCTACGCTGTCGTCGATCATTGCCGGCCATGAATCAGCAATTGCCTGTCTGAAATCGGGTTTGTAAGTGATTTCAAACTCAGGAATATGTTTCCTGATGGCTGCTGCAACATCTTTCGGCGTGAAACTCATCCCACCTACATTGTAACTCGAATGCAGCGAAAACGATTTGCTGTCGGCTTCCATCAGACGAATGGTTGCAGTAATTGCATCGTCCATAAACATCATCGGGAGAGCGCTGTCTTCACGCAGGAAACATTCGTATTTTTTCTTCCGGATGGCTTCGTAATATATTTCAACGGCGTAGTCAGTTGTTCCGCCACCTGCTTCGGTTTTGTAGCTGATGAGTCCGGGATAACGCACGCTGCGGAAATCGACACCATAGCGTTTCTGATAATATTCGCCCCAGCGCTCACCGGCCAGTTTACTGATTCCGTAAACCGTATTAGGCTCCATAACAGTGAGTTGCGGAGTATTGTATCGGGGTGTTGTCGGTCCGAAAACGGCAATCGAACTCGGCCAGAAGAGTTTCTTTGCATCTGAATCGCGGGCCAGTTCAAGTGTATTCATCAAAGCACGCATATTGATGTCCCAGGCCTGCATCGGGATCTTTTCGGCATTACCGGAAAGTACAGCTGCCAGATTATATACCTGGGTTATTTTAAAACGAACCGCAAAATGGAGCAGATTGTTGTAATCGAGCACATCGAGAATATGAAACGGACCGCTTTCGAGAATGTCGGCCTGCGGCTGTTTGATGTCCGTGGCAAACACATTTTCGTTTCCGTAAATTTTCCTCAGGGCGAGCGTTAATTCAGATCCTATCTGCCCCGAACACCCGATTACCATTATTCTTTCCATATTTTGTGTTATTTAATTAACAAACTTAAGCAAAGGTAGTAATTTGACTCTTTCGGTTTAGCGGAAAAATTCATCCCGCAATTTTTTCGTTACTTTGCACCCAATAAACAAGCATTGGCCATGTCAGACAAGATTCCGCAACATACTGTTACTGTTTTCAATACGCTTAGCCGCAAGAAAGAAATTTTTGTGCCGCTCAACCCACTTCATATCGGCATGTATGTATGCGGCCCGACCGTTTATGGCGATGCGCATCTGGGTCACGCACGTGCAGCGATTACTTTTGATTTGATTTTCAGATATTTCCGCTTCATTGGTTACAAAGTGCGTTATGTGCGCAATATTACCGATGTTGGCCATCTGGAGAACGATGCCGACGAAGGCGAAGATAAAATCGCAAAGAAAGCCCTTCTTGAACAGCTTGAACCCATGGAGGTTGTGCAATATTATACGGTTCGTTATCACAGGAATATGGATCAGCTCAATGTGCTGCGTCCATCGATTGAACCGCATGCCAGTGGCCATATTATCGAGCAGATCGAAATGGTGAAGAAGATTCTTGATGCCGGATATGCCTATGAAGTGAACGGTTCGGTCTATTTCGACGTAGAAAAATACAATCAGATTCATCCTTATGGCATACTTTCCGGTCGCCGCATCGAAGATCTGATCAGCAATACCCGTGAACTCGCCGGTCAGGCCGAGAAACGAAACAGCTACGATTTCGCGATCTGGAAACGTGCCGAAGACAGCCATATTATGCGCTGGCCTTCCCCCTGGGGCGATGGTTTCCCCGGCTGGCATATGGAATGCTCGGCGATGGGGTGCAAATACCTTGGTAATCAGTTTGATATACATGGTGGCGGTATGGATTTGCTGTTCCCGCATCACGAATCAGAAATCGCTCAGTCGACCATTGCCAACGGACAAGCACCTGTTCGCTACTGGTTGCACAACAATATGATCACTATCAACGGACAGAAAATGGGAAAATCACTCGGCAATGCCATGTCGCTCGACGACCTTTTCACCGGAAATCATCCCCTGCTCGAAAAGGCCTACAGCCCGATGACGATCCGTTTCTTCATCCTTCAGGCGCAGTACCGCAGCACACTCGATTTCTCGAACGAAGCTTTACAGGCTGCCGAAAAAGGCATGAAAAAACTATTGGCCGGAGCAGAAACCCTGCGGGAACTGAAGGTTTCAGCCAGCGCTCCTGCTCAGAACGCTGCCCATATTGAAAAAGATTGTTACGACGCCATGAACGACGATTTCAACAGTCCGATGGCGATCGCAAGTCTGTTCGAAGCAGTTCGTGTGGTTAATAGTCTGAAAGCTGGCGACGGTTTGATTCAGGCTGATGACAAGCAAAGTCTTGAAAGACTGATGATTACATTCACACAGGAAGTTCTGGGAATCAGCAGCGACGAAAGCGCAGGCGATCAGGGATTGGTCGACGGACTGATGCAAACCATCATCGAACTCCGTCAGGAAGCCCGTCAACGAAAGGATTACGCAACCAGCGACCTCATCCGGAACCGATTAAATGATTTGAAAATCGATCTGAAAGACGGCAAAGAAGGGACGAACTGGCAGAAGAAGTGAGTTGGAAGTCGGAAGCGCGAAGTCGGAAGCGCGAAGTCGGAAGAGCGGAGTCGGAAGCGCGAAGTCGGAAGCACGAAGTCGGAAGCACGAAGTCGGAAGCACGAAGTCGGAAGAGCGGAGTCGGAAGA
>CAZVKW010000160.1:0-5750 GCA_964627945.1 uncultured Lentimicrobiaceae bacterium | reverse complement strand
GTTTCATGTGAACAGGTTTTAGAGTTGTCGGAAAATAAGTATCAATGTGTAAGTCAGGGTTGATAAAACTGCCTTTTTGCTGACAAAGGCAGTCTTATCATTCCATTGTTTAACTATACCGTAAAACCGATCCTGTTTCGATAGGAATCATTGCCAACATTCTCTTCCTGCAGGTAGCTGATGATAAGATCAATACCTGGTTTTTCCATGCCATAAAGTGCCTGCTGCAGCACCAGCTTCCTTTGGCAGTTTTCAATAATGGCACCTGTTGTCTCATACATGGAGAGTTTAACCAGTTCATCTTCGGCAAGCCATGGAAGTTTATCGGACCAAATCAATTTCCGGATTTCTGCACCAGGTTTTTCAAACTTCTTCTTAATAAGAAATCTGCGATAAAAGCTATTGTCAAAATTATCCTGAAGGTTGGTTGTAGCGATTAATATTCCTTTCATGGTTTCGAGTTCGTTCAGAATGATGGTCTGAATAGCATTTTCGGTTTGCATTATACCCTGATTGCCTGTTGAGTCACTTCTGCGTTTTGTGAGGATGCTATCAGCCTCATTCATTAAGAAAATGGGAACCTGTGAGGATTTCTCAACCATTTCACGATAATGATCAAAGGCACGTTTGATCAGTTTCTGGCTCTCGCCATAGTACATTGACTTAGCTTCACTGACCTGGAAATTGAATACATCGCGACCGGTCTGTTTTGCTATGGAGTAACTCAATTGTGTTTTGGACGTACCTGCTTCTCCATAAAATAATATGCACAGTCCCTGTGGCAAACCTTCACCAGCAAGTCTTTTAATCAGGGATGAGTAGTTTTCCGGCTTCATGGTGTCTATCATAAAGTCGATTTCTTTTTGCTCTGCCTCAGAATAGAAGAGCTTCTTTTCGATGATATCTTCGGAACGGATGACCTGAAACTGTTTATTTACAGGCATTTTAGTCCGCGAGAACATATCCTTGTTCTCCCCTACAATCATGCCCCAGGCCTTTTCAGTCAAAATTACTTGAGTATCACTACGGAACGAGCCTTTTTCCATTTCCAGAAGGTCGTTTTTCTGCAGTTCATGATCATTATTAAGGAACATCTTCCTGATCTTCATATTATCCCTTACTTCCGGAAAAAGGAAACTTACAACTCTCGGCAAGTCAACATTTTCATTCGGGTCATCGATGAAAATACTGCATATCAGAAGAAACAACAGCAACGACCTGTCATCGAGAGCAAAAAACCCGATGTCCTGAACAAACTGCAGATGCACATTCTGCTCCAGCAATAACTTTATTTCCGTGAGGAGTTCAGCTTCATTCTGATCCTCTTCCCTGCCGGAGATCAGCTGACCTGCCATTTTCAGGAAGTCAAATACATCATCCACCCTGCTGGCTGCCGGTTCGAATATCCTGCCGTGCTGCAGGGCATCGTAAAATGAGCGGTTAACATAATAGACCTGGGTGCTAAGCTGCGTCTGCCTGCGCCGCCTGCGGTTGTCATCGGCCATTGATCGTATCAACTGGCGGTCAATAAGTATCTTAAGATCGGGAATATACTTTGCAATCGATATGCAATTCAAATCAAAGTAACGGGCAATTTCAGCAAACTCAACAGATTCGTTCTGCAGGTTTATGGTAATAAGTGTTGAAAGAAAGACGGACTGCATCTGAGTGATGCCTAAAAAGTCAGACACAAACTTTGTGTGAGGGTAGACGGTTTTGAGAAATTCGTCCGACAGCTGCGAGTCATCAGCCTGAACGGCTATTATCTCAACATGCTCAATCATTGATAATGTTCCGATTTCGGATACCGGAATAAAAGGCTGCTTTGTTTTTCTGCTCATAGATTCAAAATTGGTTCGACATAATTTAACTGGTGAAAAATTTATTTAACTGGCAAAACATAAACGGATACTGAAATCATTTCAATCGATCCATTCGGCCCAGGCATCATTCAATATCTGATCGAGCGGAGTTTCTTCAACATCTTCGGAATCGTAAAGGCTGAATATAAGCAGTAACTCTTCGAGAATGAGCAGAATAGGAACACATTCGCCTTTGGCATTGCGTTTGAATTCTTCAAAATACAGCATGTTCCCATTCACTTCTTCAACGATATTGTACCATGCCGACCTGACAGAGTCAAAAATGAGTTCAGAGCTGACCGATATGCCATAATCTGCGATCTTTACAGGTTCTCCATCCATTACAGGATCAAGATCACGGCTAATGCGCAAAATGAGCCGCTGCCTGAATCCATTTCCATGGGCAGTAATCTCGGTATACAGAGTCAGATACTGAGGCTCAGGCTCATAAACACTGATCCTTTTCACTTTATCCGACTCGCCCGCTTCCAGAATTTCAATGATCTCATCTTCATCCGTTACGGTATCGTCATCCCAGTCAAATACCCGACGACAGAGACCGCTTGTGTTGTGCACCCATTCCACTTTTAATATCATCCTATTTACTCTTTTAATTTAATACCTATGAGATAATGAAAGGTCAAACTGAATCAAAGTTCCCATACCGAAGCCGCCAGGGGACATTATGTTCACTTTTAGTAACAGCGACTCACTTCGCTGCAGACATCAATCCTTTGCTTCGACTCAGCATTTAGGAAAGAGCCAAAAGTTCAATATTTGCAGAAACCTGCATTCCTGCTTTTATCACGCACAGTAAAAAGAAGCCAGTTATTAAGAAAAGCATAGGCTTCTTCCGTGTGTCCGTTTTTTGAAAGAAAAGGAGACATGAGGAGCTGAGTTTCAATCTTCTTTTTATGAATACCAATCCTTTCCGAGAATTCAACAGCCCCGGTCATATTTCTTCTGCGCAGAGCCCATAAGGGAATCTCGGATGATAAATGATCCCTATAATCAGGATCTTCCATCATACGAAGAGTTACGCAAGCCTTTTCGGAAAATCCGTTCTCAGCACAGGACAACCCAATTTCATATAAAAGGTAATCCCTATTCTCTGAGGGATCGTAAAGACGTAATACTGCATCATGAGCCGTGTCGTAAAGCCGGCCGATCTCCACGGACCTCTTAGCTGGTCCTGCTACCTCATTTTTAATAATAAGAGAACTTATGTGCTTAAGGATCATCAGCACCGCGTTTTTGACCTCAATATCATGATTCGGGTTCATTCTTTCCCCGGAACTCTTATGCGAGATACCCCATCGCCTGTTGAGCAGTTCATCAGCAATCGGGAAATAATCATTAATGACCAGGCGGGAAAAGAGATAACTGAATGCAAGGCATCCATACTGAAAGTCAAGAAGCGAATCAATGTCATGCATTACTTCTTCAACACGGCATTCCAGTTCCTTTTTACGTCCGAGAATCATTTCGATCTCAGCAAGCTCAGCTTTAAATACGGCCCGCATGTACATTCCGTCAATACAATCTGAAAGATCGACGGCACGTTCAATCAGCAGATCGACAACATCAATTTTACCGAGCCTTACATAATACCGGATAAGCTTTCCGGTAACAGCAAGCTCTACGAGTTTGTCCTTATGTTCCGTGATAATTCCGATTGCCTGCTCAAGCATATCCTGTTCCAGATAATATTCAGCCAGGTACTCAATCAAAGCAACATTAACGGATACATCATCAGATATACCGATCAAACTGACGGCTTCCCGCAGATCTTTCCTTTCCAGGCATGTTGTCATGGCAGCTTCAAGGACTTTAAATGTATCCGAGGTGTCTTCAATGTAAAACAATAGTTTTCTGACGGCATTCAAATTACATGCAAGGGCACAAGCGAGGGCTATTTTAACAATGGCGTTCCGATACCTGCTTTCATCCAGCTTAAGGTAGAAAAAACGCAAACCATCAACAAAGGAATCATTTGAAAAATCACCCAGTGTCCTCAGAATACTTAGGTCATTTTCATGAAAGTTCATATCAACACCCGTCAGAAAGGGTCTAATATCTACCAGCAGCAACCGGAGATCGATTAACAACTGAAACATGTATTTGCCAGGTACTGCATCAAACAGAACAAGCGGAGTGATCCCTTTTGTATTTAACAAAGCGCCGATCAAATTCTGCAAATGCTTTTTCCTGAGTTCATCAGTTAATCCTTTGTCATAGATGGCCATATGAATAGCAGTGAGATACAACACCGAAATCCCGGACGTTTCATACATACCACTGTCTGCCATCCTGATGAGGTTATTCATCATTTGAGTGCGATCGCCTTTTAAAATAGTTTCAATCTCTGAAATATTGTTCATAGTACATAATTTTAATGGTCAGGTAAAGACGCAAAGCGGCAGCCATGCTCCAGGAGGAACAACTTTTATTATCGGGATTTTTTTGCGGTAATGAAACAGGAAATCGTTTCAGTTCAGGGGAAAAGGATCTGAAGGCACTTTTATTGTACGGTCAATCACTTTACAAAAGTACGTTTTTCCCACGAGAAAAAAAAATTCCCTCAGGCCAATCCTTCAATAAAACCAGAAAGCCCAATGAAATCAATGCGTACAGATTTTTGCAGAAAGGATGCAATAGGTACAGTAATTTACCGATATGAAAAGAATTTGCAATTCAGCGTACATTCCTGCAAATTTCAAGCGAGACTCGGAACGGAATATAAACAGGCAAATCATGATCATTAATTCAGAAAACCATGTTCAATTTAGAAAACAGGTCCGTTGTCAACCTGTCAGCATTTACTGATCGTTTCCAGAATTTCCAACTGGCGTTCCAAATTCTGTTTTACCGCGGCAACTTTAATTGAATAATCATGTGAACGACGGATTTCGTTACCAACCAAAAAATCAAATATTGTATATGGCGGCGAAACAGATACTGCCTGATTCTTATTCCTATAAAGTTGAATGAATTCATCAAGAAAGTCTGGCTGAAAAGTTTCCAAAACAACAAGCGCTTTAGAATACCAATCCTCGTATGTAAACCTGAAACTCAATGGTTTTTTCTCCCTAATTACATCATGAATGTTTTCAACCCAGTTGAAAAAGCCATACTCAATCAAAAAGCCCAAATGTATCCTGTTGCCGGTTGAAATCAGTTTTTTAAGTTTAATAATGTCCTTTTTTTCTATTGTCATTTTATTTGTATTAACGAGGTTAAGGTATAGTTTTATGACAAAACGATTATTTCAGCAAGCACAACTGTGATATTATCATAACCGCCTGCCCGGTTAGCTGTCTTTATTAATTCATTCATACAATCTTCAATATCCGGATTAACTGAAATGACATTTTCGATTTCAGTATCAGGAAGCATGTCGTTCAGACCATCAGAGCACAGGAGAATGATATCGCCGGCCTCTAAAGGGACAGCGATAAAACCGGGTTGAGGATCCATTGCGGTATCGCCTATGAACCTGGTAAGTATATGGCTTGCAGGATGGCCATGAGCTTCAGAATGGGAAACCGAATCTTCTTCCAGTAATTCCTGAAGCAGGTTATGGTCGGATGTAAGCAGAGTGAGCCCCTCACCTTTTCGAAAAAGATATGCACGACTGTCGCCGCACCAGCTTATGAAAGCCATATTGCCTAACAGCCAGGCCAAAACAACAGTAGTACCCATGCCCGCTGTTTCGGGATGAAACCTTGCATGAGACCTAAGGGCGAAAGCTGCATCACACAAGCAACTGTTTAAAACAGACTCCACTTTATTTCCATCTATATGTTCAGCCGGTGGTAAATTCATAAAGAATTCCTGAACTGATGACATTGCCAATGAAGATGCCATTTCACCGTAAACAGAGCCTCC
>CAZVKW010000159.1:0-5897 GCA_964627945.1 uncultured Lentimicrobiaceae bacterium | reverse complement strand
AATTAATACCTGATTTCTATTGATATTGAAGCAATACAATGTTTTTTTCTAAAAAATCACCATAAGGTATTATTGCTTCTTCCAATTGGTTTTTTATAGATTTGCTCACAGGGCTGAAAAATGTTGTTTCAACGATTACTTTGTTCTTGGTATTTGTTCTTTTCCAGAGGCCTTCCACTTGTCCGTTCACTACAATTACCGGTTTGAAAATGCCATTGTTCGAAACCGCCTGACGCATATTTTCGAATGGGAGAGATGCTTTTCGGTCACGATAGCTGATGATAAATTCATCAAAGGCCGGAAGAAAAAATATCATATTCTTTTCAGGTTCATCAAATTGGATTGATGCTGAAAACCAGTATATTTGATTGTCAATGGTTTCTGATATAAATTCTGCTTTAATCGCTTCTATTGCTTTCTTCGATTCACCCACTGGTAAACCGGACCACCAGACGAAATCCTGCAGGGTGGCAGGACCATGACTCTTGAAATACTTACGTGCAAGTTCAGTACAGCTTGATTCGCGATCGAAAATCTCCTTGTGTGGAACTCTTTCTGAAAGCAAGGCATAGGTCAGTTTCCCGCTCTTAATCTTTCCGCTGCATATGACTCTGTCAATTTCAGCACGCATAAAAAGATGTGATGCCCTGTTCTCACTCAGGTCAAAACCAGCATTGATAAGCACAGTTAAAAGCTCTTCACGTGTAAGATGATTTTCGTTTTGTAGAACAGTTTCCATGATTTCCTGACTTTTCCTGAAAACAGAATCCGTCAATCCAAGTTGATTATCTCTTGAACGTGTTGCTGCCCTAATTTGTGGAGCCGAAAGTTCAAGTAAAGCATGAATATCTTGAGCAGAAATCAGATGCCATGTGGGCCGGAGGGCATGCATACGAAAGATTTCACCTTTATTGAAGGCCGATTCAATCATAGCTTCTGTAGAACCGGGCAGGCGAATTCCCAAACCCCATTTCGACATCGGATAATCCTGTGCCTGTATGGCACCCATCCAATGGACAATTTCCTTTACTGTTGATTGCTTAGATGCGGCTATTTGCTGGTTAATCAGACGTAGCTGGGAAATTTCGGGATGGGTCATTTGGTTGATTCGAAAATGGATTTTGCGATAGGATTTCTCAATGTCATTTTTTCTTGGTCCGCATGGCTTTCACCTTTTTTACGTCCAAATTATTCACAAAATACTGATATTCATCTGTTTCGATTCCAAATAGGGCTACTTTCCCATCCGTATTGTGGTGAATACCCCAACCATACCGCTTGGTGAGGGGAGATGAGCGCATACAGGCTTGTCCTTTGGAAAAGAATTCTTTTCGGGCTATATTCTGTTCATCAGGTGTTAATTCATTTCGTTCAGCAAACACCCTGAAAATGATATCGTCGGAAGTAAATTTGTATGGATTTCCGGCGATTAGTTCGAACTGCATTCCGGCGATTGATTTAGCATCCGATTTTAGCGGTGGAACCGTTCCCCTGTCAGTCGGGCAATCTTCAGCTACTTCAATAAAAGTCTGATGATAATTTGTTGTGTGAATTTCCATAAAAGCAATTTATTAAGCTAATTTATGGCATTTATTCCCAATAAATAAATCAATTAAAAAATTCCAGCATCATCGCTGGTTTTCAGATCAGTTTCTCCAGTTTGAAAGTAATCATTTCAAGTTTTTGGTCGCGCAGAATCAGCATCCGTATACGGCTTTTCGGACGGGTACGAAAATAGCCGTTTACCTCCTGAATACTCATTTCAGTGATCATCTGACCATTGATGCTCAACACAATATCCTCAATTTGCAGGCCTGCCTTCTCAGCTGGTGACTTCGGAATGATATGGATAACCTTATAAAGTTTGAAATTGGAACCGCTGGCGATCAGGTCAACGCCACCCATATTGTAAATGAATAGTTTACTGAAATTGCTGTTCTTTCTCAGATACATTTGATTGCGGCTATAATCAAAAATGACGGTGAATCGGGATAGCAATTCACCTCCGATCGATCCCTTTCTTCCGGGAATACGTTCGTTAACACCAGCGCCATAATCACTTGTATAGGTACATAGGACCTCATGAAATCCATATCCGGCAAAATTCAAACTGTCGATTCTTCCCATCTGTCCGTTTAACTCACCCGAAAGGCCCCAGCCTACAATGGTATTCACATATTTTTCGGGCAGGATAATGGTGCTGTCGCTGTCTGTCTCGAGCATCAAAGAATGGCTTGCACCACTGTCGACAAGTAAACGGCCTTTGATGATACTTCCGTCATTTTGTCTAACCTGACTTTCAATATAGGGGCGACCCATGAACAGGCTGATATCCATACGTTTGTACCTGCTCTTAGGTCGGAAGCTTTCAGGATCAATCAGTGTGATCATTTTACGTTCATAATCAATTTTAACCACAAACTGACCAAATAAATCGTATCCAAGAATTCCATGAATATCCATTCCGAGGTGATTCTGAAGTTTCAGATAATCTTCGCTCAGAACAATCAGATTCATGCCCGTTGAAGTAATTCCCTGTATGGCAAAGTGCACATTGGCAACAACATAGGCAACAACTTCTTCCTGGCCACCTGCTCCAAGAATATGAACCGGCCGGCATCCACTTAGATTAAAATCAGTGAGACTGTTGTCGGTGAGAATGGTAGCTTTCACACCAGTATCGAGAATGAAATTAAGGGAAACAGAATCATTCACCATAACCGGAACCACGATCAGATTATTCACCATCTGAAATGGAATATTCAGCCGGTCCTCGTCATGATCAAAGCGGAAACCGAAATTCTGGGCCAAAAGTAAGCCCGACTGAAACATCCAGTAAATGAGAAGAATGAAAACTGGAATTGATTTCCGGATCATGTTCCGTACCTTTCAAAACAGTGAAAAACAATGGATATGACGCTCTGCCAAATCATTGATTAAAGGTAAGCATCTTTACGTAATTTCACAGAGCCCAAAATGATTTTCTCGGGATAAATTTGAGATTTCTGATGAAATTATGAAATACTGAACGATCGTTTTAATTACGAATTCTTGATGATCTTCAAGGTTCGGATTTCGTTCTTACCAGTGATCCGGATAAAATAAACACCGTTCCGAAGTTGCTGAATATCAAAATTTTCGTTGATTTGCTGGTTACTTGCAATGATGCGTGATTGCATCACCTTGCCCTGCATATCGAGAATATCCACTTCGGTTTTTCGGTTCGAAACAGCATTGGCTGTAAGTGTGAACAGACCGGTTGTAGGATTGGGATGCACTGAATAGTTGTTCATCGAACCCTGATCATCGATTCCCATCACAAAAGTGAATTTGATCCAGTTGAGATTGTACTCGCCTGCAACAGAGTAAATTCGAAAAGTATAGCTACCGGCCGGGAATTGCAATTTGCTGTTGTTGGTGGCCCATGTCTGCCAGCCTCCGGTTGAACCGAAGGAGACCGATTTCAGGGTAGTGAAGGTTACACCATCCCCCAGACGGAGATCAACTTTGCCGTTGGTATAGATGGACGCGTAACGGATATCAACAGAATATTGTCCGGCATTTGGAATTGTGATTTTGTAGTCAACATAATCGCCGTTGTTGGCATAGCCCAGATCCTGACCGCCACCGGTATCGGTGCAGTCTTCGAGCTGATAACCATTGTTGAAGGAGAAATCTTCGGCCTGAATGGTTCCGGGAAGCGTGAAGCTGAAAGCAAGCGCATTACGAACAGTTTTCAGGGAGAAATTCTCGAGTATCTGTGCTCCGGCCAGAATGGCTGTTCCGGTATAGCTGACCTTGATGGCATCGCCATATTTCACAGCGTTTACAAGCGAAAGGATAATCCCGTTTGGTACATCCGGATTCTGTTCGAAACTGCTGATTTCGGCATTCAGGCTGTTGATTTTCAGGCTGAAATCAGATATGGAAGGAGCAAAGGATGTGATGGTTTTGTTCAGGGTGATGAATATTTTTGAGCCGTCGTCCGAAGTATGTCCTGTGAGGAATCCAAAGCTGGTCTGATCCACAGCTACAGGGTTTTTGAAAGTGAAATAATTAATATTTGAACCGGCACGATCAAAAACGGCTTTGATTTTATGTGTTCCAGCTGGTAGAATAACATTGTCAATGGAAGACGTTTTCCATTTTTGCCAGCCACCGCTAACAGTTAGCGTATGAGCCGGCATGATATCGATACCGTTCACGGTAAGTCTTATGATTGCTCCTGCGGATGCTGTCGCAGATCGGAATTCAACGGTATAGGCCGCCGCTGAGTCTGTTTGAAGGGTATATTCAGCCCATTCTGTAGCTTCAACCCAACCTACGCTATAGCCAAGGTTGTTCTGAACAGTATCCGTACACAATTCAATGTCCACACCATCGTTGCGGTATTCCCATCCATGATTCCAGTCTACATAAACACCAGTACTCAGGTGAAAATTGGCTGTATCCATATCGTAATATGCATAGCCACATTTGCCAAGATTGTAATTGGCAAAAAAGATCTTATCACCCGGACGGGCAGTCACAAAAGGCTTTGTTTCATTGGTGAAGGGTTGCCGCATCATCGCATCAATCACATCGTATTTCACCATACAGTTCTGAATCTTGTGGTTGTCAGCCCATTGATTGACGGCCTGATAAGCTTGTGTGGGTGTTACAACAGGCAGTCCGGTGGTCCAGTAACTAATGAGATTGTCGTAGTTCTTGCTTTTCGGTGCCTCGAAAATATTGTTGATTCCGGCTTTTTTTACGGGCCACCAAGACCAGCCGATCTTTTTCGATTCGCAAAGCGCAATCAGACTGGTAAACCATGTATTGGAGTTTTCTCCTGTTTCACCCAGCCAGATCGGAACATTATGCGTATTGCGCAGATTGATCATCCAGTTGATCGATTCGAGAGTGTTATAATTCCAGTATTTGTGAAAACTGAGCACCATATTATCGTCCCAAACAGGCATGAGGCCAGTGTAATCATTGGCAAACCAGTTCCCTTCAATGATAATGATGTGGTTGTTATCCACCTCACGGATGGCATTGGTGATGCTGATATAGGTGGATCGAAGCAGGGTACCGTTGGGTAAGTCCCAGTTGGGTTCGTTGATCAGGTCATAGCCGCCCATCCATGGCTCAGTGGCATATCGTTGGGCAAGTTTGCGCCATAATGCAACAGTTTTGCGCCTGTTTTCTGAATTCTCCCAGAGAGATGGTTTGGTGGCATCATAATCTGAGATATTGGCATCATGGCCTTGTCCACCGGGTGCAGCATGCAGATCGAGGATCAGATACATTTGGTTCTGGCTGCACCATTTGAGTAAGGTGTCGAGACGTATAAAACCCGATTCAATCCAGGTGTCCTGTCCGATAATTGGTTCGTCCTCAATGGGCAATGTGAGCCATTTGTAATGCATGGCAACGCGCAAACTGTTGAAACCCCATACTTTCATCGAGTCGAGGTCAGCTTTGGTGAAATGATTATCAAGCCAGCGCTGGTAAAATGCAGCGGTATTTGTTTCTCCGATCGTAGCTGTGAGTTTATTACGGAACTGGGTATGTGTTCCGGCAATATCAGCCGAACGCATCATATAGCCTTCGTTGAGAAGCCAGTTTCCGGTACCGATCCCTCGCAGGATCACTTCCTGATTATTGGCATCGTAGATATATTTTCCTGTGGTGTGAAGATAACCCTGGCCTCGGGCGGGATTCAGAAAAAGCAGGGAGAAAAGGATAAGCGCAAATCCGCTTACAGCAGGCATTTTGAAATTGAAGGCTTTCATGGATTGAGGGTAATTAAGTATAAAATAGTTTAAGCAGTGATGATAGTTTAATCAGGCTATAAAATTACAGCCTTTTCGCAGACGGATAGGGCAGGAGGGCTTATTTAGATTGGGTTTAGA
>CAZVKW010000158.1:0-5916 GCA_964627945.1 uncultured Lentimicrobiaceae bacterium | reverse complement strand
CAAGTCGCTGATCGATAATTCGTTCCTTATATTTATACAGACACTGGGTGATGTTCAGTTTCAGGGTCTCCAACTCGGTTTTCACGAAGATTTTTTTGCGTTCCCAGTTGTGCAGTTCGTAAGGCGATGAAAGCAGGTCCGCCGCCAACAGGGCCACATCAGGCTCAGCATGGCTGATGAATTGCTGATCTCCCGGAACATGGCCTTCGTTCAGTGCATGGGTGAAAATATTGAAAATCTTGCGGTGGGTTGGTTCCTCAAATACGATTTTATCCTCGGCAAGATCACCGATAATAAATCGCGCAACACTCTCTGAATAAAGATGTTCCGTGCCATTTTCATCGGTCACTTTTTCGTTCAGTTCTTCTCTGCCGTAGTGAAGCAGAATCTTCACCAGTTCCCGTTCCTGATAATAAGCCGGATGCAGCGCTGTTTCCTCTTTTGCAGGTGCTTCCTGTTCGGAAGGATGAAATACAGGCGGTTCGGGCACATCGGCACCGATCTGTTTTTTGAGTTTTGTGCGTAGAATCTTGTTCAACTCATTCACGAGCGTCTGCTCCGAAACCTCCAGCAGGCGGCTGCATTCCTTCACATAAACCGAGCGGTAAATCGAATCGGGGATGATGGAAATCGTTTGCACAATCTCCTTGATGAGTCCGGCCCGTTTGATTGGATCGTTGGCCGATTCTTCGAGTAACAGATTGGTTTTGAAGCTTATAAAATCTTTGGAATTCTTGTTGATATATTCCTCCACCTCGATGCTTCGATGGCGGCGAACGAAGGAATCGGGATCATCGCCTTCGGGGAAAAGGACAATGCGCACATTCATCCCTTCTTCGAGTACCATATCAATCCCGCGAAGTGAAGCATTGATACCGGCTTTATCGCCGTCGTAGAGGATGGTGATATTGTTGGTGAAACGCCTGATCAGCCGGATCTGTTCGGTAGTAAGTGAGGTTCCCGAGCTGGCAACCACATTTTCAATACCCGCCTGGTGAAGCGTAAGCACGTCGGTATAACCTTCAACGAGGAAACAGTTGTCGAGGCGGCTGATGGCACTTTTGGCAAAGTAAATGCCATAGAGCGATTTTCCTTTGATATAAATCTCTGATTCGGGAGAGTTGAGGTATTTCGCTTTCGATTTATCGGAACTCAGAATCCGTCCGCCAAAACCGATTACTTTTCCTGTAAGATTGTGTATCGGAAAGATCACCCTTGCCTGAAATCGATCGTAAAGATGCTGGTCGTGCTGGGTCGAAAGGCCGGTCTTCAGCAAAACCTCTTCGGTATAACCCGCTGCCAGCGCATGTTTGCTGAATGCGTCGCGTTTATCGGGACAATATCCCAACTGAAATTTTTTAATGATTACTTCCCTGAAATCACGTTCTCTGAAGTAGCCCAGTCCGACAGCCTTGCCGTCAGGTGAATTGAACAACGTTTCGGAGAAATACTGAAGCGCAAACTGGTTAAGGTTAAACAATCGTTCGCGCTCGTTCAGTGCAACCAACTCTTCGGGTGTTTGTTCCCTTTCCTCAATCTCAATCTGGTATTTTTTTGCCAGATAACGCAGGGCATCGGGATAGGAGCAATGGTCGTGTTCCATGATGAACTTGGCCGAATCGCCTGCCTTGCCGCAGCCGAAGCACTTGAAAATCCCTTTGGAAGGAGAAACCGAGAAGCTGGGTGTTTTCTCCTGATGAAAAGGACAAAGGCCGAGCATATTGCTGCCTCGGCGTTTCAGACTGACGAATTCGCCCACCACCTCCTCAATACGGGCGGCCTCAAGAATCTTCGCGGTGGTGTCAGCTGGAATCACAATTATCTCTTTTGCGTACGAAGGTACAAATTCACATCAGGAATTCAGTATTTTTACATGGCGAATACAGGAAGAAATTCTTGTAGAGTTTAATCAAAGTATTGAATACCAAATAATTGACCTATGAATAGTGTAAGACGTTTGTATCGTTCGCGAATGAGTAAAATGGTAGGAGGCGTGTGTGGAGGTTTGTCAGAATACTTTCAGATTGATCCGAGCATCATGCGGATTGGCTGGGTAGTATTCACGATGTTGGGTGGAGCTGGCTTGCTGGCCTATATTATTTGCTGGATCGTGATCCCGGAAGAACCGTGGATTCCCTGATAATCAGGCTATTTTACTGCCGATTCAACCGATTGAAGAGCGGCCCATGTTTTTTCTGAGGCCTGTTGTTCTGCGCCTTTGATGGAATAATCGGTTCCCTGACCGTAAACATTTCCGTCAATCCGGATTTCTACAATATAAATCCGGTTATAGCCTTCTCCTTTTTCGCCAACCACTGCAAATTCGACCAGGTGCTTTTCTTTCTGGCCCCATTCGATCAGGCGGCTTTTGAAGTTGGTGTCGTTTTTCTCAAGCATTTCGAGGTCGATATGCACCTCAATCACCCGGCGGATGATGGTCCGGCGTGTAAATTCAAATCCTTTATCCAGATAAAGTGCCCCGATGAAGGCTTCAAAAGCATCGCCATTGAGTGAACGGAACGGACTCCGGCTGTCTTTTGAGAAATTCACAAGTTTATCAAGACCGAGTTTCTGTGCCATTTTGCTCAGCGCGACACGGTTCACGATTTTGGAACGCATCTCGGTGAGGAATCCTTCGTTTTTATAGGGGAATTTCTTGAAAAGGTATTCGGCCACCACGGCACCCAGCACGGCATCACCAAGATATTCAAGACGTTCGTTGCTCAGTTTATAGCCATTGATGCTGGTATCGGAAACGGACTTATGCTTGAAGGCGAGCTGATACAAAAAAATATTTCCGGGCCGGAACCCGAAAATATTTTTCAAGGATTTTGAAAGTTCTTTATCAGCCGCTGAAAGCCGGCGAATTCGACCAAGAAATGCCAAAATGGTGTTTACTTAGAGAATTTCTTAAAGATAAGTGAGGCATTATGGCCGCCGAAACCGAAAGTGTTGCTCAGGGCAGCGTTCACGACGCGTTTACGGGCTGTACCAAAGGTGAAATCGAGTTTACTGTCGATCTCAGGATCATCGGTAAAGTGGTTGATCGTCGGGGGGATGATGTCATTCTGAACAGCCAGTATGGTAGCGACGGATTCGATAACTCCGGCACCGCCCAGTAAATGGCCGGTCATTGATTTCGTTGAGTTGATGGAGATATTATATGCATACTCTCCAAACACTTTCACGATGGCTTTTGGTTCTGCGATGTCGCCTTGCGGTGTTGAAGTGCCATGGGTGTTCACATGCGCGATATCTTCGGGCTTCATACCAGCATCTTCAAGTGCACGTTTCATGCTCAGATAAGCTCCAAAACCTTCGGGATGAGGGGATGTCATATGGTTGGCATCAGCTGATAATCCTCCTCCTACAAGTTCGGCATAAATTTTGGCGCCACGGCTCAGGGCATGTTCCAGTTCTTCGACCACAATACCGCCTCCGCCTTCACCGATCACGAATCCATCACGATCAAGATCGAAAGGGCGTGAAGCTGTTAAAGGGTCATCGTTGCGTGTCGAAAGTGCATGCATGGCGTTGAAACCACCAACACCTGCCTCGGTTACAGCCGCTTCGGACCCGCCAGCCACAAAGGCAACAGCTTTCCCGAGACGGATGTAATTAAAGGCATCGATAAGCGAGTTGGCCGAGGAAGCACATGCCGAAACGGTTGCAAAGTTGGGTCCGCGGTATCCGTGTTTGATCGAGATATGACCGGCTGTAATGTCGGCAATCATCTTGGGAATAAAAAACGGATTGAATCTGGGCGTTCCGTCACCTGTGGCAAATGCAGTCACCTCTTCCGAAAAAGTAATAAGACCGCCGATTCCCGATGACCAGATCACCCCAACTTCATCCAGATCAGTGTTTTCGGCATTGATGCCGGAATCTGTTATGGCTTCGTCGGCTGCGATCAGACCAAACTGAGCAAAGAGGTCGTACTTGCGCACGTCCTTACGATCAAAATAATCCTTCCAATCGTAATTCTTTACTTCACAGGCAAAACGGGTCTTAAATTTGGAGGTGTCAAAGCGGGTAATATCGGCAGCTCCATTCACGCCATTGACAAGCGCTTCCCAGTATGCAGGAACGTTATTGCCAATAGGGGTGATTGCACCCAATCCTGTAACTACTACTCGTTTTAGCTCCATAAAATTTGGTTTTTTATGCTTTGTTTTCTTCGATGTACTTGATAGCATCGCCTACGGTGCCAATCTTTTCAGCCTGATCGTCCGGAATAGCAATGTTAAATTCCTTTTCGAACTCCATAATCAACTCAACGGTATCGAGTGAATCGGCACCCAGGTCATTAGTGAAGCTGGCTTCGTTAGTTACTTCAGCAGGCTCAACGCCAAGCTTTTCAACGATAATGGAAACGATTTTGTCTTTAATCTCTGACATAACTTTAATAGTTTTTAGTTAAACGAGGATGCAAAGTAAACCATTTAAATAAAAAAAAACAAAAAAAATATTTATAAAATTGATAATCAGAGATTAATGCACATAATAATGGATTGTTTCGCATTACTTAGAGCAGTAAGTTCTTCATCAGCGCAACCGCTTCTTTACAAGCTTTGTTTCTGCCTTATTCAGGCTGATTTATTTTCCAGGTTTAAAAAAACAGCAATGTCCTTGTTATTCAGATGGATATCATTGAAATTCAGGACTTGTTCTCATTGTGTTCAGGGATTTGCGATATTTGCATAAATGTTTTCACGCAAAGCCACAGTAAACGGGGTGTTTTCTTTAACCTTGTTGCTTGTGCTCAGCTGATGCACATAATAACATACATATGAAGAACTTTGGATTGATCGGTGCAGCAGGATATATTGCACCCCGGCATATGAAAGCCATCAAGGAAACAGGAAATGTTTTGCTTGCTGCTCTGGATCCATATGATTCGGTAGGTATCATGGATAGCTATTTTCCGGATGCTGCCTTTTTCACAGAACCCGAGCGTTTCGACCGGCATCTGGATAAACTCCGTCGGGCCGGAAAAGGAATGATTGATTATGTAAGTATCTGCAGTCCAAACTATCTCCATGATGCCCATATCCGTATGGCATTACGCAACGGGGCCCATGCGATTTGTGAAAAACCCATCGTTTTGAATCCCTGGAATCTGGATGGATTGGAAGAGATTGAAAAGGAAACCGGTAAAAAGATTTATACCATCCTTCAACTAAGACATCATCAAACCATCCTTGAACTGAAAAAGAAGATTGATGAAGCCCCCGATGACCATATATATGATGTCGATCTTACCTATATCACTTCGCGCGGCGCCTGGTATCACCGTTCCTGGAAAGGCAATATGGAAAAGAGCGGCGGAGTGGCAACCAATATCGGGGTACATTTTTTTGATATGCTTACGTGGATCTTTGGGGATGTTCAGGAAAGTTTGGTTCATCAACGTGAACAGGACAAGGCCGGTGGATTCCTGCAACTCAAAAAAGCCCGGGTGCGTTGGTTCCTGAGTATCAATAGTCTGCATCTTCCACAGGATGCCATTGAAAAAAAGAAAAGCACTTTTCGTTCAATCACAGTTGATGGTGAAGAGGTGGAATTCAGTGAAGGATTTACAGATCTGCATACCATGAGTTACCGCAATATTCTGGATGGTCATGGTTTCGGACTTGCTGATGCACGGCAGAGTATTCTGATTGTTGAAGGAATCCGTAATGAAACTCCGTCGGGTATCAAAGGCGAGGTACACCCTCTGTTGAAATGAAATCAGTAGTTTTCCGGAGGCATGCGCATTAGGAAATAATCACCGTGAGAATCGATCAATTTACATTAAAAATTTGTGAGTTTAAAGCAAATGTTTAACTTTGCAGCCGAATTTGCCCGATAGTGTAATTGGCAACACGTCTGACTCTGAATCAGAAGAGTTTAGGTTCGACCCCTAATCGGGCAACA
>CAZVKW010000157.1:0-5924 GCA_964627945.1 uncultured Lentimicrobiaceae bacterium | reverse complement strand
CTTTAAACTAATCTACCCTGAGTGTATTATTTTTTTTTTTTTTTTTGCTGCTTTATCCCGAAAATCGGGATGAGAACGCTTTGCTAAGTTGTAATCAGAGCATTATACCTACAAGGTTAAAACCAATTTCTATAAAATTCTATTTGAGGATTTGTAATCCATTCCATTTCAACGAGTGGATCAAAAATCTATCGCCCTTGCAAGGCAATACGCAAAGTCAGAACAGCTTACTTCTGGCCTCTGTATATTTTTGATTCATTTCGGATAATTCGGTCACCGAACCTACCGAAGCATGGTTGCTGAGATTCCCGAAGCATGGTTGAGGAGCTTGCCGAAGCACCGTCCGCACAGACTGATTTTTAAAGTCGCACTTTTTGAACAAGACCGATTTTCCTGATTTATTTTTTTTGGTTTACTTAACTCTCCATTCCTCCCATATTGCTTCAATCTTAGGGCTGAGGATGGTCTGAGGATTCTGGATCTTTCCTGAAATGGCGGTTTCCTTTTGCACATTGGCCGTCACTTCATCGATAAGCACTTTAAAAGGAACATCTCCTTTGGTCTCCTGTAATTTTTTTAAAAGAAAATAGGTCAGATAACCATGTTGCTGTTCGCGGTAAACACCTGATGATTCATTCCCTGAGCTTGATGTCAAAACCAGCATATTTCCATCCGGGACTCCTTGTCTGGGCACAATCTTGACACCTTTCATGGTGATGAGAGGCTCGTTTCGGGCGCCACCACTAAAACAAGCATCGATTATGGTGATTACTTTTTTAGACGGATAGAGACTCAGTTGCTGAAACAATCCATTCAGGCTGATCCCCTGATTTGCATTAAAACCACTGATATCCACCGGGATGAGAAATCCTTCCCGGGTAATTTCATCCGGTAATCCATGACCGGAAAAGTAGAAAAACACTTCCGCCTTACCATTTTCAATCCTGATCAGATTGGTCAGCCAGGCAATGGACTGATTCATTTGTGCAAGTGTAGCATTCTTCAATAATTTAACCTGCCGTTCGGGAATGCCCATCGTCCTGATACAGTACTCTTTCATGATCTCGGCATCATTCATGGCAAAATCAACATTCACTTCATCAGACAGATCCGGCTGATAGCTTTTATAGTCTTCATTCCCGATGATTAAAGCATAAGAATGTTCTTTGACCAACTGATTTACAGGAATATCCGTATCAACAAGCGATTTCAATGCAGGTGATTTTCGTATTGAACCGGAGGCAACATTGGTCTTCTGATCCGGCAGACTAATTTCCAATGCGTTCAGGTTCAGCTTCAGATCAGATGGATTGAACGCAATCTGATCCTGATTATTGAAGGAAAACAAATCATTATGAAATACAATATCAAGGGATTGAAGCGCAAAGAAACCATTTCGTAAGGTAAATTCAGGATTCTCAAATGTCAGTTCGGTCAATCCTTTATCAATCACTTTCGCTTTTTCTAAAGGAACCCGGATGTAAACAGGTCCATAATATTCAAAATTGATCAGAAAGGTTTCATTATCTGCATCATAATCTGACGATTGAATCTTCCAATTATAGAGCAGCGCGAGGCTATCAATCTTTGCCTGTGTCAGTTTGCTTATATATTCATCTCGCGTTTGTTCGTTTACTCTCAGGCTATATTCATCCAACTTTTCAAACTTTCCTTTTTTCTGCCAGCTGTTTACTCCATCCTGAACTTCTTCTCTGATTTGTGTTGTGAGAGGACGAAGTGTATTCTTGTATTCGAGGGTTTTGTTGCTTTTCCTGAGTAAATCACTCTGAACCTCTTTTACGAGCAAACCACAGGTATCGTAGGTATAAGTCCACATAAACTCCTCCTTATTGATCGAATTGAACCTTTTTACTGATGCTTTCTTTTGACCCAGATAATCGTAGGTAAAAATATAAATCAACTTACCATCTACACCCTTAATCATGACTTTCTCAATTTTATCCTGATCATTGTAAACATACGTTCGCTTTTGATTCAGCTTTCCTAAATAGTAATACTCCGTAGAAATTCTCAAGTCACGATCATTGTAAGCATGGGTCCATGAATCAATCAGTGAACCCGAATTTTTATATACTTTCTCTTCGGTAAGTCTGTCTTTAGAATCATATTGGAAACTTGAAATGAGTTCCATCGTTCCGTTAGTATTGTAGGTTGATTTCTCAATACTATTTCCAAGATGGTTGTATTTTTCAACAGAATAGACTTGGCCATTCACATAAGCTGTTGCCTCGATTAATCCCATCAGCATCCGGTCTTTTTTATCAGATTGAGCAGACAGGATAGAAACTACCAGTATGAGCGCAATAAAAAAGAAGAATTTTTTCATTTTGATGAATTTGGGTTAATAGCTATGAGACACTAAAGGTAAATAATGCCGGGCTTCATCTATTGATCACAGAGATTTTATTTTTTTCCTTCATGTAAATTCTGAATTTATTGATAATCAAGCAATCTGAACAGTATTTATCCAGAAAGAATTTTGAGATCCCTCAGGAAGGTATTTAAGAAGTCTGTTGAAGCTAAACAACCAGCAATCTCTGGACTTTGAAGTTTAAACTGACAATTTTTACAAACAGTAAGGATTACAATTTTGTAGTTTCATTTGATGAATTATTCAACTAAAGACGAAATTATGATGAAATCAAAATTCCTGAGTTTGATCAGGAGTAAATCTTTCATCATTGGATTTTTGTCGGGATATTCGTCGCAACTTCAACCACTTTCATTCCGCTATCCTTGAATTCACCGCCTCCCGGCACACTGCATCAAAAAGGCACAATGAATGGTTAAAATCATCCTCATTTGCACACAGGTGTCAAATTAGCTGTGATGGGTAATATTGACTGTACGACATATTCCGGACCAGTATCATTTGTATTGCGGACAGTTGGTGGAGAATGCTTAAAATAGAATAATTAGGGTTAATTTTACTGAAAGAAAATTGGTTATGAAATTTGACCCTGAACTTATAAAAGCATTACAATTGCTGCCCGAAAATGCCAAAGACAAGCTGATTTTAAGACTGTTGAAGCACGATCTTCCTTTAGCCAATAAACTTCGTTTTGAATTGGTTGATACCGATTCGGTGCAAGACAAAAGGAAACAACTCGAAAGCAGAATTATCAAACGTGTGCAAATAGCCACCGATCATTTTTATTCAGCAGGATATTTAATGATGGATATTCGCGATATAAGTGGAGAAATTAACGAGCATGTCGCAATTACCAAAGATAAATATGGCGAAATTAGTCTGAATTGCCTCTTATTGCGGGAGGTGTTAAAACTGAACAACGAAAATATTGCTTCTGAAACCTATGGACATGCTTATAAGCTCCTTGTTTACATCATTTCGAAGGTTTTCAAGATTTTCATGCTGATTCAAAAACAGCACGAAGACCTGCACATCGACTTTAAAGAAGATATTGTATTAATCGGTAAACTGATTGGCAAAAACCATTATTTAATGAAGACTGCTATTTACAACAATTTAGATGTTAACTGGCTCATTCAATTCAAGATACCGAATAATATTGTTGAAATTTATAAGAACCTGCGTGAAAATGGATTTTTGAAATAATCATATACTCAACCGTCAAAACAATTACACAATTAATTTCTTATTGATTAAATGACCAATAAATCTGTAAAAATAGAACAGTGTCAGTTAGAATTTTAATTACTATCAGTTCATCATCGCACTAACATTCCTGAATCCATCTTATTGAAAATATCATGCCGCAAAATTCCAGATTTTCTTTGATAAAAACCCTTTGTTTATTTCGGTTAAAAAGCGATCTTTGTTCATGGTTATATCATGTCCTGCTAATTGATATTTCAATTTTATTAAGCGAAAACCAGACTGGTTAAGTTGCGAAAGCAGAACACTATGAAGATAGTCAGCGTGATAAAAAAGTTTTCAGCGGTATTGGTTTGTGTTTTTGTCATCATGAGTCTATCTGCTCAGAAACGTTCAATTGATAGTTTAATACAACTCTTGCCTAAAGCTACCGACAAACAAAAAGTAGATATTTACTTTGAACTGGGATTGGCACACAGAGGTATTTCTTACGCATCAGTAAAGTCATACAGTCTCAAATCATATCAGCTTTCAAAAAGCCTGAATAATGCTCAAATGATGATTAGTGCTTTATCCAATGTAGCGATTGCAAGTGTTATTACAGGTAAGCTGGATACAGCCGGAAAATTATTCAATATGATTTTTCATCTGGCTGATTCGATCGATGATACAAAACTCAGGAATAAAGCTCTATTAAATCTGGGCAACTACTACCTCAATACAAACAATTATGATCTCGCACTAGAAAAGTATCAATTGGTTTACCCCGAATACCTCAAAATACAAGACACACTTAATATGGCGGGTATTGAAGAAAATATGGGTTTCATTCATTACAGGCAAATGAACTATCGAAAAGCATTAAATGCTTTCTTTCTGGCTTCGACTATCTATGAAAAGGGAGGCTATCATAATGAGTCAAAAACGCTATTTAACAATATTGGCCTGACATATTTGAAATTGAACATTCATGACAGTGCTTTACTTTTCTTTGAAGATGGTTTAAATTACTCCAAAAAGAATAACAATCTGGAAAATGAAATGCGCGTTCAGAATAACCTTGGGTTGTTATATATGGAAAAAGAGAATTACCCTTTAGCGGACAGGTATTTCAGGTATTCAATACAACTATCCAAAAAAATCGTTAATCCATATCAGGAAGCGAACGGTTTGCTCAATATAGCTCAGGTATATATCCGAAAAAATCAGTTTGACTCGGTTTTTTATTACCTACATACAGCTGAGCCTATCATTAAAACACATGGCGACAATCTTTTGTTAAAAGACTTGAATGAATATTATTACGAATTGTTTTACAACAAAAAAGATTTTAGCAAAGCCCTGATTTATTATCAGAAATTCAAAGATGTTCAGGATAGTATTTTCAGTCAGGAAATACAAAACAGCATTTCAGCCCTGAATATCAAGTTTGAAACCAATAAAAAAGAAGCGGAAAACATTCGGTTGAAATCAGAGCTTTCGCTGAAACAAATCACCCAAAAAAGACTGATCATCAGTATCATTGCCATCAGTCTTTTATTCATTGCTATATCGGTTGCATTTTTCTTCATTTGGAAATATTTAAAACAAAAACACACCATAACCAAACAGGAAGCATTGCTTTTGACACAACGACTTGAACATTCGCACAAGGAACTAACTGCGCAAGCCATGCACCTGGCTTCTCAGAGTGAGTTCAGGGTGAAATTGCTGGAAACCACCAAAGAAGTTTACGAACATCTGGATGAAAATGGTAAAGAAAATATTCAAAGCCTATTAAAGAATCTTGAAAATAATATTGACCAAAGTGCCTGGCACGAATTCGAAACAAGGTTTGAACAGGTGCATGAAGCGTTTTTCAATCAAATTCAGAAATTATTCCCTGATCTCACACCCAACGACCGCAGAATATGTGCATTTCTGAAGCTGAATATGTCTACGAAAGATATAGCCCTTCTGACCCATCGCAGTCCCCGCAGCATCGAATCGGCCCGTTACCGTCTGAAGAAGAAATTTGGTCTTGGTGCTGAAGAAGACATTCTCACTTTCCTTCAATCGGTTTAATTTTCAGCATGCAGTAGTTTTCAAGTAGGCGATTATTTGCCATTAACTGAAGTATTATCTTGCTTTGTATTGAATATTAAAACAAAGCTTATGTTAACATTAAAATTTAAAAAAACTTTATTATTTACCTTCGTTATTGCATTTGTTTTTCTTGTATCCGGATGTAACAAAAATGATGATTCGCAAGCAGTTGCAAATCAGAAAAAGATTGATGCCGCCGTGGATTCAGTCAGGCTCGCAGTGGAAACCGACATCGGTAAAA
>CAZVKW010000156.1:0-5965 GCA_964627945.1 uncultured Lentimicrobiaceae bacterium | reverse complement strand
CATGACAATATTCTTTACACTTACAAACGTTTGTTAATATTGACCGATACTCAATAAAATCAATTTAACTTACTCGATACTATACCTTAAACCTGCGTAGACCTTGATTCCGCTGATCGGACCCCAGATCACAGATGAATCAAAGGCTTCGCTAAATGGTGCATCGGCTGCGATAATCGGATGATGCTGTTTAAAATTGGTCAGATTTTCGCCCCCCAGATATACATTCCATTTCTTGAAATACTTGGTAACTTGCGCATTAAGAATCGTATATGCTGGTGATTCCTTGTTAGTGGCAGCATCACTCACGCTAGCTGGCAAGCGCGATGGACCAATAAACTGCGAGGTGAAATCGAATTGCCATTTCTTCAGATTTGTTACATACGAAATATTCAGCAATCCTTTGTACTTATTGATCAGGGGTTTCTGGAGCAGTTCGTTGGTAAAGGTCATATGCACATCACTGTAACGGACTGCTGCCGTTACATCCAATCCTTTAAGTAGCTCGTAATTAGCCTCAAGTTGAACGCTGTTTGAAAAGGATTTTCCATCCAGATTGTAAATCAGGATTTTGTCAGATTCCGAATCGCGGTCAACGATCACTTGGTTTGTAAAATCAGTTCTGTATACATCTATGTTAACTGACAACTCCCTGTTTTTCAGTTCAAAAGACTTGCTAATATTGAGACCATAGTTCCAGGCTTCCTCCATTTTCGGAGTGTTGAGATAAGTAATTTTTCTGGATGAAGCCAGAAGAGATGTGTTTTCGGCAAGTACATTGGCCGACCTTGATCCTTTCCCGCCTGAAAGCCTGAAGACCAGACTCTCGGTAAAATTGTAACGAAGATGCAATCTGGGAGTAAAAAATAGTCCGTAAATCGAATGATAATCAGCCCTGACACCTGCAATTATATTCAGTTTTTGTCCATCGCTGAATGTGTACTGATAGAAAACTCCAGGAACGGTTTCAATGCGGCCAAAAGTGCTGTCATTCAGCTGTTCATCAATTTTATCGTAAATAAAACTTGCACCAGCTGTGTAAGTATGATTGCTGTTTCCGATATACGACTGAAACAAGGCATTGGCATAATAGGAATATTGTCCGGCTTCGTAATCATTTAGTCCAAAAAACGAGTTAAGATGATGATATACAAACTGTTGCTGAATACCTACACTGGTGAGATGCCGTTTGAAGATAAATCCGGTTTTCAGAAAGGCTTCTGCTCTTTCAGTATTTACCTGAACACCGTAACCATTCGAAGTATCACGCGGAAGGGACGCATCAAAACTATATTGGCCACCATTCCTTGTTTCTTTCAATGCCTTGATCCCAAACTGAAATTCCTTTCTGTTTCCATGATAATCCCAACGATTGAAAACATTAAACTGTGTGCTTTTTGGTTCATCCATGAAACCATCATGATTGGCATCATGTGAAGATCCATTGTGGCTTATATGACCAAGAAGCATGGTCCCAAGCTTACTATTGATTTGGTAACGGGTATTAAAGTTCATTTCCGATCTTCCCATATGATCCTGAAAAAGATTTAGAAAGAAACGCTCACTTTTATCAGGTTTCTTGTATTCGACATTGATCTGTCCACTGATAGATTCATATCCATTGATCACAGATGATGTGCCTTTTGAAATCTGGATCGATTCCATCCAGCTTCCGGGAACATAAGCAAGTCCGAATGAAGTTGCCAGTCCGCGAAGACCAGGCATATTTTCCGACATCATCTGAGAATATATTCCAGAAAGTCCGAGCATTTCTATCTGCTTGGCTCCGGTAACCGCATCGCTGTATGAAACATCAACACTGGCGCTTGTTTCAAAGCTTTCCGAAAGGTTGCAGCATGCTGCTTTTGCAAGCTCTCCCGATGTTATATTCACTGCGTTAACCGTGCTCATTTTCGAAACAAAAGAGGTTTTTGCACGCGATGAAACTTCAACTTCTCCAAGCGTAATATTCTCACGCATAATGTGTTGGATGTTTTGATGATCCGAATGAACATGGATTGTATCGCTGCTGAAACCAACAAAACTGAAGACCAGCATATGTGCTTTTTCGGGTTTTCTGATGGCAAAATTCCCATTTTCGTCCGACACGGTAACAAGTTGGGTTCCAGACCAGTAAATATTCACCCCTGTGAGAGGAACTGCTTTGTCCTGTCCGGCTTCGAAAACAGTTCCCTCTACAGTTTGAGCATCAAGCGAAACTGTAAACAGAAAAGCCAGTATTATGACTATTGAATAGTATTTCATTTATTTAAAATTAGATTTATAACTGCTTTTAAAATAAGTGTTTACACACTAATTACGAATTCAGCTCGGAGCAGTTAATATCAATTTTAAGTTGATGGAGAGAAGTTAAAAGTTTGATTCCTGAGAGAATAGGTGCTCTGTGATCAGATTCTCTGATAACAACAACTAATTCGGTGTCGGGAAGAATGTTGGCTGAAAAGGCAGGATTTTCAGTTATAACAACAAAATCACTGATGCTGGTTTTCAGAACTGAAACGTCCGCATCAACATTCATTTTAAAATATTGCCTGAAATCCTTACAGCAATTGTCTTTCTGCTTTACTTGTTCTGCTTTATGGTGGCAGCAATCTTGAGCAAGACTTGTCGTGTCGCAGGAAGATTGTTCAGCAATATCATGGTCGCAGGAAAGTTTATCACTGAAAATTGATTTTATCAGTGTTTGATCACTTGAACAGTAATGAGCACTCACAGTCAGTCCGGTCGAACTGAAAAAGATAAGCACAGATAAAACAATACTTACCAATCTGATATGTGTGCTTGTGGATTTCATTCGCTACAAAATTACTACAAAGAAGTCAGTTGTTTGTTAATGAAATCATAATATCATTTCTTGAGTTTTTTGTTGTGTTATAACCAAAGCTTTTTGAAAATTTCAATCGATTGCAAAAGAATTCATTAAATTTGACAAAAATCTATTTAACCGAAAAAATGTATGGATTATCTGATACTTAAAAAGGATATTACAGATGGTATCGCACTCGTTACTATCAGCCGTCCGCAGGCCCTGAATGCGCTTAACACGCAGTTTTTCAATGAAATGACCCAGATGATTGCAGAGCTCTCTGCCGACATCAATGTTCGGGTGCTCGTGATTACCGGCGAGGGAAAGGCTTTCGTGGCTGGAGCTGACATCGCCGAAATGGTGAACAAAAACGCAGAGGAAGGATCGGATTTTGGCCGTGTGGGTCAACAGGTTTTTCTTTCCTTCGAAAAGGCGCATTTCCCAATTATCGCGGCTGTGAATGGCTTTGCGCTGGGTGGTGGTCTCGAGCTGGCAATGGCCTGCGATTTCAGGATTGCAAGCACCAAAGCAAAATTCGGTCAGCCGGAAGTTAATCTGGGCTTGATTCCCGGTTTTGCAGGAACACAACGTCTTCCCCGTTTGGTTGGAACAGCAAATGCTCTTTTCCTGTTGATGTCAGCCGAAATGATTGGAGCTGATGAAGCCTTACGGATTGGACTTGTGCAGAAAGTGACTGAACCCGAGGAACTTCTGAATGAGACCATGCGTATCGCAAAACTCATTGCTGCCAAAGGCCCCAAGGCTGTTCAACTCATCAAAAAAGTAGTCCGTGAGGGTCTTGCCATGGATTTTGAAGCCGGAAATGAACTCGAAGCCGTTCATTTTGGTTCACTTTTCGGACCAGCTTCCGAAGGCGAAGAAGGGATGAAAGCATTCCTCGAGAAAAGATCTCCAAACTGGTAAAAAAACAAAAGATTATTAATGTAAATCAAACATAAACAATGAATTACGACGAAAGACTACAACATGTTGCAGTGCTTGGAGCTGCCGGCAAAATGGGAAGCGGGATCCTGCTTCTTACAGCCGTTGAGATGGCCGACCTGAGTCTGAAACCAGAAAACAAAGGCAAAACCTTCGTGCTGAACGCAATCGACCTTTCGGATGAAGGCCTTACCGGACTCATGGATTATTTGCGTGTGCAGGTGCTGAAGATGGCCGAGAAAAAGGTTGTCTGGCTAAGGCAAATGTATGCTGACCGCGCCGATCTGATTGAGAATTACGATATTATTGATCAGTATATCAAAGATGTACTGAGGATTGTACGGCCAACTACTTCCATGGAAACCGCCTATCGTTCGCAACTGATTTTTGAAGCTGTGAGCGAAAACAAAGACCTGAAAGTGAAAATTCTGAAACAGATCGACACCAACAATCCGAATAAGCCCTGGTTTTTCACCAATACTTCTTCGGTTCCGATTCATATCATCGAAGATGAAGCCGGACTGACTGGTCGCGTTCTGGGATTTCATTTCTACAATCCTCCGGCCATCCAGAAACTGGTTGAACTGATCATTACCCCGAATACATTGCCCGAAGCCACAGCATTCGCCAACGCTTATGCCAAAGCACTTCGAAAAGTGGTGGTTCCAAGTAACGACTTCGCCGGATTCATCGGGAACGGACATTTTATGCGAGATGCCTTGCATGGAATCAGTCAGGCGCTCGAACTGGCAAAAAATATCCCACTTATCGAAGCTATTTACAAAGTGAATAAAGTGAGTCAGGACTTTTTGGTTCGTCCGATGGGAATTTTCCAACTAATTGATTATGTGGGTGTTGATGTGGTTCAGTTTATCATGAAAGTGATGAATCCTTTCCTTCCAAACGAAGATCTACACAACGATCTGCTCGATCAGATGATGGAAAAAGGTGTGAAAGGCGGACAATTGTCAAGCGGTGCGCAAAAAGATGGTTTCCTGAAATATGAAAAAGGTGCTCCGGTAGCTGTATATGATATTCAATCAGGAACTTATATTGCTTTTGATACTTTTTCTGCGAAATCTGACGGACAACTGGGCGCCATGCCGATTTGCTTCAAACCCTGGAAAGCTGCAGTTCGGCTGCCCGAAAGTGGAAGCCATTTCAATGCCTATTTCGGCGAACTGAAAACCATGACCACCGAAGGAGCAACACTGGCCGTTCATTACGGAAAACGCTCTGTTGCAATTGGCCGTCAGCTGGTAAACGATGGCGTAGCCAACAACGAACAGGATGTAAACACGGTGATGCTGACTGGTTTCTTCCATGCATACGGACCTGTGAATGAGTATTTTGAGTAAGTTGGGAGTAGTGAGAGCGAAGTTGATTAACCAATGAACAGCAAATCTAATATTGTAAATGAAAAAAGTTCAATAAATACAACCGAATTCGGGCACTGAGCTTGTCGAAGTGCCGTCTTCGGACTAAAATTTAACCTATGAAAAGAAAAATATACATGACTGCCGGCTACAACACCATCTCGATGGGTACCGGTCGCAAAGAGTTTAATCCAAAAAAAGACAGACCCGGTCTTGAACAATATATTTCAGAGGCTGGAAAAGCCGTCCTGAATCAGATTGGCGGAGGTAAAAATGTGGATGAATCTTTCATTGGCAATTTCATCTCAGCCCGATTCAATCAGCAGGCCCATCTGGGAGGATTTTTTGGTATGATCGATCCGGAGCTGGAATATAAACCATCCCTGAGCGTGGAAGGCGCCTGCGGTTCAGGCGGACTGGCACTGGTTTCAGGAATTCGTTCTGTTTTGGCCGAAACAGCTGATGTCGCTCTTGCACTTGGCGTAGAGGTTCAGAACACTGTTAAAGCCATCTATGGCGCTGATATTCTGGCAGGTGCAGGCTGGTACCAGAAAAGAAAAAATGGGCATGCCTATTTCTTTCCGGGTCAGTTTTCTGATCGTGCAGGTGTCTATTATGAAAAATACGGTTACGATTACGCCCGTAAAGGCATGTGTCAGTGGTTTGTTAATGCCATGGAAAACGCACGTCTTGATCAGACAGCGCAGGAACATCATAACACAGGAAACAATCTGTCCGAGATGTATCATGGCATGAAACCAAACGGAAAAAGTTTTGTCGATCATTTGAATATTTTCGATTGCTCGAAGGTATCTGACGG
>CAZVKW010000155.1:3686-6172 GCA_964627945.1 uncultured Lentimicrobiaceae bacterium | reverse complement strand
TTCCGGTATATAAAAAAAGAATCAGCCGCAAAGCTAATACCTTTTAAAAGATTATACACGATTGCTTCGTTGGCTTAATCCAAGTCTGAAAATAATAAGGCTGTTTGTTCTATTCTTTTCTCCTGCGAAATTATTTTATCGATATTTTTGTTGGTATATAAACAGCACTTTTGTAGATTGCAAGGTTAGATATTAGCTTCGGAAATGTAAACAATAGAAACCAATATAATTATGTACAGATTTATTGTCATTTTGTTTGTTCTATTTTTGTTTTCGTGCGAAAATAGCAGTAGAAGAATTGAAAGTATTCCTGAAATTAAAGCGCCATGTTTACAGAAGGAGGTCATTAAAAATCTCATTATTTCGGTGATCAATTCACATGATTTTAAAGAAGTATATGAACATCAACAAAGGGATATTCTTCAAAAGGAAATTGTTTTTATTACCAACAGTTTTATTATTGATACCTTAAAATTCGGTGAATTTAATACGACCGTGTCATTGATTGATAAGCAAATTGCTCTCAATAAGGGAATTAAAGCATATCTTGAATTTGAAGGAATCGATTTTGAAAGTGACACAGTGGAATTGTTCCTACGATACCGAAATATGGGTGGAGCGATATATTTTAAAATGACTCAAAATGATTGCATCTGGTCAATCCATGATTCCGGTTTCGAATTTATCAAATCTGATGATTTGTAACACTTACTTTCCTAATGCTAATTTCAAATTCTCGTCAAATTGATGAAATGTACCCTAAAACTTCCGGATAGGTACTCCATTTTGGTGAGTATGCATCCTGAAGCTTCAGCATAGGTACTTATCATTCATACAGCCATTAAATACCAATGAAAGCGATGAAAACAAAAAAGGTATCAGCCGACCGGCCAATACCTTTTTAAATATGATGAACGATCCCCTGATTATGCTTCTGCTTCAGGTTCTTCGTCAGCCAATACAATACCGCGGGCTGCTTTCACGTCGAGAACAACATTGTTCGGAAGATCGAGGAAACTGATGTTTTCGAAGTTCAGTTCTTTAACTTTTACCGACTGTCCAACGTTCATTTTCGAAATATTGATCTCAACATATTCTGGAATGAATTCGACCAGCCCCTTAACTTTCAGACGGGCAAGTTTGATCTTGAGTTTACCACCACGGATTACACCTGGTGAAGTTCCTGTGGTTTTAACAGGCAGACTAACCACAACTGGTTTACCAGCTTCTACTTCAAGAAAATCAGCGTGAAGCACATTGTCTTCAACCGGATGATACTGAACATCTTTCAATATGGCGGTGTAAATCTTGCCATCGATGTCTATTTTCAAAAGAAATGTTTCAGGGGTGAAAAGGATAGGTTTGAAATTCACCGCATCGGTGGCAAAATGAACCTGTTCCTTGCCGCCATACAATACGCAAGGTACTTTACCGGCGTAACGGTGCATTTTAGCATCTCTTTTCCCTACGTTCTCTCTCAGAGAACCGCTCAATGATACTGTTTTCATGATTTTTGTTGTTAATGATTATTTAGTTGAAGTTTGAAACAAGGAGCTGATCGATTCGTAATTCTCGACGCGACGGATCACCTCGGCGAAAAGTTCGGCTGTTGTTAAGATCTTTATTTTGCTGCTTTCATGTTTCAAAGGAATGGTATCGGTAGCAACCACTTCGGTGAAAACTGATTTTTCGAGTTTGTCGAGCGCTTCACCACTGAAAATCGGGTGTGTGCAGAAAGCACGAACGCTTGAAGCGCCGTTTTCCATGATCAGTTCCCCGGCTTTGGTGATAGAACCTCCAGTATCGATAATATCATCGATCAGAATCACATCGCGGCCTTTAACATCGCCGATCAGCGACATCGATTCAACCACATTGGCTTTTGCGCGTTGTTTATGGCAAATCACAAAACCTGTATTGAGCATCTTGGCATAAGAAGCCGCACGACGTGTTCCACCGGTATCGGGTGATGCCATCGTGACTTTGGGCAGGTTCAGACTCTCGATATATGGAACGAAAATATTTGATGCGAAAAGATGATCAACCGGAATATCAAAAAATCCCTGAATCTGGTCGGCATGTAGATCGATGGTGATGATGCGTGTGATGCCCGATGTACCCAGCATATTGGCAATCAGTTTGGCGGCAATTGCTACCCTCGATTTGTCTTTTCTGTCCTGCCGGGCGAAACCGAAATACGGAATCACCGCTGTGATTTTGCGTGCCGAAGCGCGGCGGGCGGCATCAGCCATGAGCAACAACTCGAAAAGATTTTCGGTAGGAGCAAAGGTCGACTGAACCAGAAATACATCTCTTCCACGGATGTTTTCTTCGAAAGAGGGCTGAAACTCGCCGTCTGCAAAAACGGTTACCGTGCTCTTCCCCAGATGAGTACCATAGCTTTCAGCAATCTTGTGAGCAAGATATTCGGTAGCTCTTCCGGCAAAAATACTTACAATCGGTTCCGGCATGACGTCTTGTATTTT
>CAZVKW010000155.1:0-3586 GCA_964627945.1 uncultured Lentimicrobiaceae bacterium | reverse complement strand
CCGGATTTCTCCTAGTAATAAATCACATTCAGTCCGGGACGGGTCGTTTTTAACTTGGTAATCGCCTTGCTCTTGATCTTCGTATTGAAACATTTGAGCTGTTTCAGCGAAGGCATTCCATCCGCAGGACTCAGACTCTTGATAGCCGTATTGTTTACCGAAAGCTCCTCGAGTTTGCTTAAGGGTGCCAGGGCTTTGAGCGATTTGATCGGAGTTCCTCCTGCATTTAAGACTCTGAGATTTGTCAGACTTGACAAGGCAGTCAAATCGATTACCGGAGTGTCCTCAATGTTCAGCATTTCGATGCTTGTGATGGTCGAAAGCGGCTGTAGATTCGAAACAGGATTACCAGGAATGGCCAGCCGTTTCAGGAATTTCAAGCCTGAAAGCGGACTAAGATCGCTTACACTAGTTCCTTTCAGATAGACGGATTCAAGTGACACCAGTTTTGAAAGCGGCGCAATGCTGTTGATCGATGAATTTTCTTTGATCTCGATTTCTTTCAGATCGACAATTGCTTGCAACTGCCGCGAAGTTGGGTTCACATCCAGATTTTGATAGGTGGCAAACAGATCTTTCCAGTCCTGCGGAAGATTGTTCCACCAGGCCTTGAGGGCATCTGTCTGGAAAACAACCAGTACCTCAGTCTGTTTGAAACGAAATCCGGTCACAATAGCCTGTGTCAGACGGCTGCCATCGGCTTCAACCAAGCGCAGATGCGTAAGATTCACCAAAGGATCAAGATTTTCAACACGTGTATTGCTGATGTTGAGGTATTCAAGATTGTCCAGACTCTTCATACCGTCGAGACTGCTGATACGTGTTTGTGATATATCAATGAATTTCAGTTCGTTGAGTGTAGCTATTGGTTCCAGATCGGTGATTTCGGTTTTTGAAAGCAGCAGGGTGTGCAAATTGAGCAGTCGTCCGAGCGGTTCAAGGTTTTGCAGGTATTTGTTTCCTGTCAGATCGAGTTTACTCAGATTGATGATGGCATGTAGTTCTTCGGAATTCGGAACGGCACCAACACCGGCCTGTTCACTAAAAATGGCTTTCCAGTAGATTGGCAGATTCTTCCACCAGGCATTGAGTTCTTCGGTTTCATAAATCACCATGCAGTCCGGACGCTGGCGCATGAAGGCCTTGGCCATTTCGGTGGTGATACCTGTTTTTTCGCAATATACTTTTTGTAGTTTTGTGAGACCATTAAGCGGTAACAGACTGTTGACAGCCGTGTTGTTGAACTGAATTGTGGTGAGTTCTTTCAGTCCGGAAATGGCCTCAAGCGAAGTCACTTTTGTCTGGTCGAGGTTGAGCACTTCGAGGGCAGTGAGGTTTTTCAGCGGACTGATATCCGAAACCTCGGTATTGCTGATATCGAGCATCTGCAACGAACTCATGTTTGCAAGGGCTTTGATATCTTTTATTTTGGTGTTTGAAGCCCGCAGCGATTGAAGCGTTGTCATCTCTGTAATTGGATCGAATGTTGCAATGCGGGTGTTGAAACAGTAAAGTTTCTCGAGTTGTTTGAAGCCGGCCAATACATCCAGATTTTCAATCAGTGTATTGAAACAGTAAATTTCTTTGATATTCACTGAATATTGCAACGGTGTAAGATCGTAAACCTGTGTTCCGCTAAAATAAATTGCATCCAGCTGGTTGAGGTTACGCAAAGGTGAAAGATCGGCAATCAGGGTATTCGAGCAATCAATCAGTTTCAATTCGGTAAGTTCCGAAAGTGGCTCAAGATCAACATACTGATATTTATAGGAAATATTGATTTCAGGGGTTTTTGTGAACTGTTTCAGTCTGGAATACACTTCTGAAACATTCGCAGGAATGGTATCGGGCATCCAGACTCCGGCGGTATCGTTGAGCCAGATCACAGTATCCGGACGGTGGCCGTGCAGGAGGTTCAGATCCGAAAGTGGCAGTGTATCAATGTCAACTACCATAAAAGAATCCTGTCGGATGACAGAATGTAGCCGTTCCATGATGATGGCATCGTTGGTCAGGTTTTTGATTGATGTGATTGGAATATTGTCGAGTACCATCACTCCGGCACCAAAAAACTCTTTCCATTCGCTGGCCATTGTGCTCCACCAATAGGCAAGCTCAGCACGTTCGTTGATGCGTGTGGTATAATAACTTACAATCTTGAGGTCGCGGTTCACCGGATCGAGGTTCACTTCGAGAAATCGCTGCCGGCTGTTGCTGATTTTTTCGTTTCGGATGGTGGTAGCTTCGAGGCGACGCATCAGACTCACTTTAAAATATGTCTCGCCATTTTCACTGGTCATCTGTTCCACTTTCTGAATATCGAATGTGAAACGGGCTTCGGTAAAGAAGAAGTCGATGTCTTTCAGATAGGCCTGAACATCCTTACTGATGGCTGTCATGCGCGCTTCGTCGAGGTCGTCTTCAATCTGCACTTCCGCATCGCGGAACATCTTTCCATAACTTTCGTTGATCACGATTTCCTTTTCCTGCACTGTTGCTTCGGGATCACCGAGGAAGTTTAATGTGCCTTCGAGATAGGCTGCCAGTTCGCGGGCTTGCTGTGCATACTCTGCCGGAGTATTATTGATGGTGCTGTCGGCATCCTGTGCCCAGACAGAAATTGGTTTGCCAAACAGTAAAAATGCCGCTATCAGCGGGATATAGATTTTTCTCATGGTTCGTAAAACTTGATCAGTTTTTCTTTTTCGTTTTCTTTAACATACATCAGATTCGAAATCAACCAGCCGGTATTATTGCCCTTGCGGTTGAAATACGAAACCTCAAAATACCAGTCTTTTATCTGGAAAATGTGGAACTTCAGTGCGTCCACGGTCACAAATTTCATATGCCCCAGCTTCACTTCATACAGAAAGAGCGTGAGGAAATCGGGATGAAAAGTGTTCGAAGCAAAATATTCGGCTTTCGATGGTTCGTTAAAAACCTTGTTGAGATTCATAAAATCGAGTTCGTGGCTCATCGGATGCAGGAAAAAGTTCTCCTTTTCCTTATCCACAATCTCTCCGCTGGGGAAAAACTGGTTGAATCCCTGAAAATAAACATTGGTGAGCACCCATTTTGAGCCAAGCCGTTCTTTCTCAATCATCAGGAAAAGTACCACCGGTACTTGTTTTCCCTCATATTCGAAAGTGGTTGAAACTTCGGCATACCATCGACCATCAAGAAAATTGAAGAAGGCTTGTTTTTTGCCTGTCAGATCTTCGATGAACAGATCTCGCAGTGCACCGGCTGTGCGTTGGTTCTCGTTGTCGAACATCAATGGTAATATCTGACGACGTTTTTCACTTTCACGATAGTGCTTGTCAGAAGGTAGATATTTCTTTCCGGTTCCATCTTCTTCATTGTTGAAACGGCTGAAAAACTGACTCATCTGCTTGGTCATGGCATAGAGAGCGGTCTCGTCACCGATGAATTTGCCCAGTGTTTGTGCCTGAACAGATTGTATATCAATGATGAGTGAAAGAAAAACCAGAAAAAATACGCTTAACGAAAGCTTGACTGCCTGTTTCATGCTGCAAATTTAGGAATTCAGCATCAATGAACTCATGAATGCTTAAAATAGTATTGA
>CAZVKW010000154.1:0-6284 GCA_964627945.1 uncultured Lentimicrobiaceae bacterium | reverse complement strand
CTTACGACTGGAACAGATTGTTCAATCTGCACCGTGGCAGCGGACTCGGATTGTCACACCATATGATGCAGATCGGCGGATTCCGTCCGGCCAATTTTGATGAGGAGTTTAAAAATGTGTTTTATGTGGGTGCATCCACAGTGCCGGGTGCCGGACTTCCGATGGCAATCATCAGTTCGAAACTGGCGGCTGAACGCGTGCTGAAATACGGGCGTTAGGCCAAAATATTGATCTCTTTGCTGTTTCTTCTTTGGATTTTAATTTTTTCTATCTTCGTTGCAGGGGAAATAAACAAAATATCATGAAAACAGCTTTACGCAGATTCCTGAACGACGACTGGATGGCCGTCTTTGCAGGCTTTGTCATCATTGGTCTGACAATCTTTATTTACGAATACATTCCGGCACTACCGCTGCTCTTCAATCCGAAGGAAAAATGGAGCGGAGCCGAATTCCTGACAGGTTTTCTATCGAGACCGAACCTTTTGAGGATCGTTTATATCTTTCTGATTTTCCCCTCCGCTGCCGCGCGACTCCCGTCGCGTGGTTCTATAAATCCACAATGATAACATCACTTAATAATCCTTTCTCTCCGCTATAGTCCATTGCACTGCTATAAACATAATCTTCAGGCCTGAAAACCAGACCTTCTTCAACAGGATTGCGATGTATATAATTAATTTTCTCAGTAATTACTTTGTTGCTCCAAAGTTCTATTGGTTTATTATCATGCCTCCAAAATTGATAATCATTTACATTTGAACTTTGACCAGCCGCTTTTTTAAATTGCTCAAGCAACCAATCTTTTCGACTTTCTTTTGGATTATCAATAATAGCCTGAATAATTTTTCTACTTGTGAACCTTTTAAAATCCCCGAGTAATATTTCAGGCTTAAGTTCACCGACACTTCTGAATACCAAATGAATGTGGTTTGTCATTATGCACCACGAAAACACTTCCATTCCTTTATTTTGCTGGGAATAACTCAGACTATCCAAAAGAATGTCCTTGTATTCATTTCTTGTAAATACATCAAGCCAATCTACCACAGCAAAACTTACAAAGTAGACTCCTTCAGGATTATGGAATTTGTAATTTCTACTCATTCAACAAAAATAATCAATCTATTGCACCACGCGACGGGAGTCGCGCGGCAGCATTAGGCTGAACGCGTGCTGAAATACGGGCGTTAGGCCAAAATATTGATCTCTTTGCTGTTTCTTCTTTGGATTTTAATTTTTTCTATCTTCGTTGCAGGGGAAATAAACAAAATATCATGAAAACAGCTTTACGCAGATTCCTGAACGACGACTGGATGGCCGTCTTTGCAGGCTTTGTCATCATTGGTCTGACAATCTTTATTTACGAATACATTCCGGCACTACCGCTGCTCTTCAATCCGAAGGAAAAATGGAGCGGAACTGAATTCCTGACAGGTTTCCTTTCGAGGCCAAACCTTTTGAGAATCGTTTATATCTTTCTGATTTTCGGGCTGATAGCATGGGTAGCATTGAAGGCAGCCGGAAAGAAAACCAACCGCTATTTTGGATCTTATCTGATCATTGTTTTGCTTGCGGTGCTGGCACAAATCATCTCGACCCACACCTCGGTGAAGGCACTCAGTCTGGAAACCGTATTGTTTTCGGTGCTTATCGGTCTGATTATCAGCAATACCATGAAACTTCCCGAATGGCTGAAACAGGCTGTTCAGAGTGAGTTTTACATCAAAATCGGATTGGTACTGCTCGGTTCAACCATATTGTTTAACAATATCATGAAAGCCGGTTCGCTGGGCATGATACAGGCGCTGGTTGTGGTGATTTCGGTTTGGTATGTGGCCTATTGGGTGGCACGGAAATTCAAAATTGACGCAGAAATGTCGACCATGCTCGCATCTGCCGTAAGTATTTGCGGTGTTTCGGCAGCCATTGCCACCTGCGGCGCCATCAAGGGCGACAATAAGAAACTGTCTTATGTGATTTCTCTGGTGCTGATTGTTGCCATACCCATGATGCTGATTATGCCTTATTTCGCCAAATGGCTGGGTTTAACGCAGGAAGTAGCCGGCGCATGGATAGGAGGTACAATTGACACCACCGGAGCTGTGGTAGCCACCGGAACGATCATCGGCGAAACGGCACAGAAATACGCTGTGATCATTAAATCGGCGCAGAATGTATTGCTCGGACTGGCTGCTTTTGCCATTTCGATGTATTGGTCCTACTCAAAACGTGGTGAAGGCGCCGAAAAACCAACTGCCAGAGTGATCTGGGATCGCTTCCCGAAATTTGTTCTGGGTTTCATCCTTGCTTCACTCTTGTTTAGTTTTGTCTTGGCCCCTGAAACCGTAAAACAGGCTGGCGACACCCTGAAAGGCTATCAGAACATCTGGTTTAGCATTGCTTTTGTGTGTATCGGGCTCGAAACAAATTTCCGTGAAATCTTCAGCGCCGAGAACCGCAAACCCATGTATGCTTTTTTAATCGCCCAGGGAATCAATGTAATCATCACCCTGGTGGTTGCTTTGCTGCTCTTCGGTTCATAAATGAAATGCAATCTTGATACATCATCAGGATTTGCAATGCTGATAAATTCATTTCTGTTATGAAAGCTAAACTTCATTTCTGGTTGGGTGTTCTACTGGCATTTGTGGCTGTCGGAGCACTTCCGGCCGGTTATTCCATGATCACCCAACCTGACGGCTCAGGATTGGGAATAACGCCCGATTTTTTCAAAGAAAACGCCGTTTTTAGTGATTTTTTTGTGCCCGGATTGTTTCTTTTCTTCGGAAATGGCTTAGCTCATCTGGTCGCGGCAATTTTGTGTTTTCTGAAAAAGCCGGTCAGTGGAAAATTTGCCATGATTCTGGGCATTTATCTGATGATCTGGATCATGATTCAGATTTTTTCGATCAGGGAAAGCAGTTTCATGCAGCCTCTTTTCTTCGTTATCGGACTGATTGAATTCATTTTAGGAAGAATGCTTCATCATACACTAAACCCTCAGCCATGAAAACCCTAAAATCAAGCTTGTTCAGATATTTTGGCCTGATGCTGTTGCTTGTTGTAGCAGCATGCCATAAGGGTGACAGCATTAGCCTTGTTTCGGATGAATACGCCCTGAGCGGATATTATGTTCAGGACATCAGCAAGACCACCTCAGTGGGGAAAACACTGCTGAAAGTGAATTCATACCAACAGACCACGGAATACAGTTGCGGTCCGGCGGCTGTGCTGAGTTTGCTGCATCATTACGGAAGAAGTGGTGAAGAACTACAGATTGCAGAAGAAATGGGCACCAGCACGCAAACAGGAACTACACCCGATCAAATGTCCAACTGGCTGAACAACAATGGATTTCAGGCTTCATGGCACGAAGAAGGCTCACTGGAGATGATCCGTGAAAACCTTGCCAACAACGTTCCAACATTGCTTGAATGGAGCGACTGGGGCGGTCATTGGGTGCTTGTTGTGGGCTACGACACCCGAAATACCGAAAGCATTTCGGACGATGTAATCATTTTTGCCGATCCTTATGACCGCCATGATGATGCGAAAGACGGACTCTCCTGGTTCAATGCTGAAAGGTTTTATTATATGTGGTACGATGCAAAGCTATTTGGCCGTTATATGAGCCGTGTTTATATCAAAGCTGATTTCGTTCAGTAGTGATTTAAGTTAAAAGCACTCAAACGAAATTATTCACCTTCTCGAAAAGGGAAAGTGCTACAAATCTTCCTGCTCAGGAAGATTTTCTTCCTGTTTGGAAGATTAAATTGGTGACAGAAACGGGAATGACTTATTTTCGTAATCTTAAATTCAAAACCATGTCAGCTTATTATAAAACACTGATCCTATTGTTTTTTCCGTTGATCATCAATGCGCAGTCGGATTATCAATACAACTGGAAATACTATACAACCGGAAACACTGGTATTCTGGGAGATTATGCCGAGGGCCTTTTTATCGGTCAAAACGGTGATCCGTATATTGCTGCCTACACACCCGGATGGGAAGAAGGCGGATTTTCAAAATTTATGGTACAGGAAAATCGCTGGATCAATTATTCGAATATGGAATATCCGGCCATTGGAAGCACCTATGATGTTGGGGCATCCAGAATTTCTGATATCGTGGAATCAGCAGATGGTAAACTGTGGATGGCAGGCTGGAGAGGAATTTTGAGTTTTGATCCTTCTATTGGTGGTAGTTCAATTCAATTCTGGGGATCTGGTAATTCTCTTCATCCCGGCGGTAGAACAATGGATATTGATATTGCTCCTGACGGTTCGGTCTGGGCTGCTGTTCAATCTGTTACCTGGGGTGGAGGTGGCCTCGTAAAATATGATCCCTTAACCGATCAATGGCAATACTGGGGATATGGATCAACTGCAAACAACTGGCCTTCGCTGATCGGGTATACAGAAAGAGTATCCATCAGGAGCAAGGCGAATACAGCTTATGAAGTCTGGATTGATGGTGAAGGCTGGAATACCATGATTATTTTCGATAGTGAAACGCAGTTGTTCACGCTTCAGCCACAGGAATATCAGGCAGGTGAAATTGTGGCTCTTCCGGGTAGAGACTGTACAGATGAAGATGGCAATATGTGGGCTTTGCGATATACACTGCCTGGGGAAGCATTCTCGCTTGATTATTACACTCCCGATGGTAACTGGGTGACTCCAACGCAAGCTTCAAGCGAGATTCTGTCCGATATCTGGGCATTTAAAGCTTATGGAAACCACCAGGCACTCATCACAGGTTTAAACAGTGAAATCTGGGATTTAAGCGGCGATAGCTGGATATCAAAGGGAATCTGGAGAGAAGGCGCCTACACCTATGCCATGGATGCTGATACCGAAGGAAATATCTGGGTAACAGGTGTTGGAGGTGCTGCCAGAAGGGACGCCAATAGCGGAAACTGGCAAAGATACCGCATAACGAATAGCTCACAAATCGATTACTGGGTGCAGGATATGGATATCGACGAAAGCGGGAATGTGTGGATGACAGGAAATGCCGGTCCAGGAGTAGGTGGTTTCCAACAATTTGACGGTGTAAACTGGATTGGGTATAATGAACACACCTATGGACTCGGGTATTCATTTCCATTTCCGACAGACAACACCATGGAAATTCTTCGCAGAAGCTCCAACGGAGATGTTATCATTAATCCGATGTATGAAGGATTACACGCCTGGGATGGAAATCAATACACAGCGTTAACTGGCAGTTTTTCTATATCTAAAGGGCTCGTGGAAGATTCTTACGGACGTTTATGGAATCTGGGTGAGTACTATGCCCTGCAGTATCTGGACGAGAACGGCTGGACATCTGTTGATTTAATTGGTTCCGGAACCAATATCATGAAAGATCCTGTCCGGCAAGGTACAATCTGGGCATGCACAGGTCATCAGATTCTCCGCACAGATGGAGTTTATTCATACGCAAAATCTCCGGAAGATTTTCCGGAACTGGATCCGCAAAGCGATATGTTTTCGACTGTTGTTCCCGGAGCGGACGGAATAGCCTGGCTGGGTTCAAATAAAGGCCTGTTCAGAATAGATGCAAACACAAATACTTACATATTCTTTTCTTCAGAAAACAGTGCCCTGAAAGGAGAAAGTATCACGCCTATTGCCTACACAGCAGATGGTCGAATCTGGTACAGCAGTTTCGGAAGCTTTAATGAAGAAGATACCGGACTTGGCTGGTTTGATGGAACAGATTTTGGCTTTTTTCCGGTAGTAGATGGCGGACTGCCTCATTCACAGATCATTGATGCAGAAGTGAAGTTAACCGAAACTGGTTATGAATTGTGGATGAGTTGTTTAAGTCGCGGAATTGCCATACTTAATGTAATAAATAATCCAGTAGGCACAGGTCCTGAAACTGCTAAAACTGAAATATTTTCTGTTCAGAATTACCCAAATCCTTTCTCAGAAGCGACAACTTTTGAAATCACAATCCCGTTCCCGGAAAAGCTAAACATTCGTATTTACAATATGACAGGAGATCTTATAAAAATATTGATTGATAAGCAATTAGCTGCAGGAAAACATCGGATCAGGTGGAATACGGGAAGTACTGTCGGGAAAGGAGTTTACATTGCAATCATTCAATCGGCTTCGGTATCGAAAACGTTGCGGCTTGTTGTGCAATAAATCAGAATAGTGCTATCTTTTGGTTCAAATACGCTGATCCGCTTTTAACAGTAAGCGTGTAAATACCTTTCCCAATATTGTTTACCTCTTTCAGACTGATGGGTATTTCTTTCCCTTC
>CAZVKW010000153.1:0-6329 GCA_964627945.1 uncultured Lentimicrobiaceae bacterium | reverse complement strand
ACCTGAACATACCCGTGAGGATGTACTTTTATCCCAATGGTTTTGCGTTGGGTATAGCTGAGCGAAAACTCGATCAGATGGCTGCCGTAGATAATATGTTTTAGAGTAGGCGACATCGGCAGTTAATTGTATTTGAGTTTAGCGACCTTTAGGCATTCTTCAATCAACTGATCAACCTGATCAAGTGGAAGGGTAATATTGTGCCTGACATTCAGCTCGAAAAGGTAATCATCAATTTCGATCTTGATACGGCCTTCGATATCACGGTTGTTTTGCCAATCGATAATTAGAATATTGTTATCGTAAACCGCTGAACGGATAATACTATCTATACCTTCAGCTATATCGGCGGAGATTTGAGTGCCATTATCCTGGTCTTTTAAAGAAGTCTCAAATATTGATCCTGACAGGTTGAAATATGCAATTGCTGTGTCATTGCCTTTGAGACTTGCAGGGACATTGTCGCGGCGGCCTTCAAGAAAATCAACCTCAAACATCTTTGCCTTTGCCAGGTACTCAGCTTCATCAATGCGATGCCTATGGTATGCATCGATGGTTTCTTTTATAAGCAGAGATAGCTTTTTGTAAAAGACAGGATCTTCATTCATTTTGATACTTATCGCCCTGATGGTTCGACTGGCAATGTGATCAGCTTTGGCTGCCTTGCCGGTAATCCGTTCCACTTCGGCTTCACGCTGTTCTTTGTCAAAAATGTTAACCAGATCGGTTATCTTTAGTACCTCTCCTTCGGTTGTGATGTGTTTGTCGATAAGTTTACGTACCTGCAGTTCATATTCCTGGTAATCCACTGAATCGGAATAGCGACGTTTAACAGTAACTCTAAGCTTTAGAAAAAACTTCGCATCATCTTTGTATTTTTTGATCTGATGTTCGGGGGTTTCGTTCGCAAATTCGAGACTTGAGAGTGCCAGTTTCAATAAACGAAGGTAGGTTGACAGTTTTTCATAAAACAAATGTCGTTTTTCTTCATCGGCCAGCAATTCTTCATAAGCTTGTTCATCATAGCGATTCTTTACCTCCCTGAACAGGCCCCAAAGATCGGAATGTACCTGCGGCAGTTTTTCGATCTCCTTGGCAATGGTGGTTAAAACACCTGCCAAATCTTCATCATCGAACTCCTGCAATCCGGAATATGTATTTAATGCACTATCCAAATTTTCCAGGTTGCCGAAATAGTCGATGATATACCCATAATCTTTGCCAGGATAAAGCCTGTTAACCCTTGCGATAGCCTGCAGCAACCGATGTTCCCTAAGCTGACTGGTTATATACAGAACGGTATTCCGGGGTGCATCAAAACCAGTAAGGAGCTTGTCGACCACAATGATGATCTCGGGATACTCCTGCTTTTTAAATGAATTTATCAGCGTTTTCTCGTACGATTCAGGATTACCATATTTATCCATCATGGCCTTCCAGAATGCTTTCACCTTATCATCCACCTTTGTAAATGCATCTTCTTCGCCTTCACGCATGTCAGGTGAAGAAATGAGTACTTCAGAAACCACCTTTCCGATTTCATCAAGGTATTCCTTGTACCTGATGGCAGTTTTTTTGTCGGGGGTTGCTAACTGGCCTTTAAATCCAGTATTCTGGAAGTTGGCCTCGTAGTGTTCGGAGATGTTCCAGGCACGGGCATAGACAACCTGATCGGCTTTATTGAGCTGATTGGTGGTACTAAATTTCCGTTTGAGTGATGCCTTGCCATAGTCGGAAAGTGGTTCAGCCACTTTATCGAAAAAGGTGTCTAAGGGTTTCTCATTTACGTTGATCAGGTTGTGCCGGCCTTCGTAGAGCAAAGGCACAACAGCCTTATCAGCCACGGCATCGTTAATTGAATAGATGTCAATGATACCGCCAAACTTGGCTGCCGTGCTTTTCTCTTTCTTCATTAAAGGTGTGCCGGTAAATGCAATAAAGCATGCATTTGGAAATATCTTGCGCATTTTTACATTAAAGGTGCCGTACTGACTGCGATGGCCTTCATCGACAAGTCCAAATATTTCAGCTGATTTGAAACCCGTTGTTTGCTGGTTTACTGCGGCTTCGAATTTATTAATGATGGTGGTGATTACAGCATCGGATTTAGACCGGAGCAGTTCAACCAGGTGCCTGCCTGTTTTAGCATTTTCAACAGGTATGTGGCATTTCTTGAAGGTGTCGGTAATCTGGTCATCGAGATCAATGCGATCAGTAACCAGAATGATTTTAGGGTTTTTAATGAGTGGGCTAATGGCAATTTGCTGAGCAAGAAGAACCATGGTTAGGGACTTGCCACTACCTTGTGTGTGCCAGATAACGCCTCCTGCCCTCCTACTACGCTCAGGGTCCGGATCAGAAAGGACCTCACCCCCGGCCCCTCTCCTTGAGGAGAGGGGGGAAAGGGGTGTGGTAATGCGAATCATTGTCTTTTTGATGGCGAAATACTGGCGATAGCGGGCAATTTTCTTAATGCCTTCGTCATAGACAATGAAGTTAAATATCAAATCTAGCAGGCGTTCACGGCGGCAAAGACAATACAGAAGTTTATCCTGCTCAGTGATGTGTTGTTCTTCGGAATGAAGGTTTTTAAAATATTCAAGCACCACTTTATAGCGATCCTTAAAAAGAATGGAACTATCATCAGAGGATAGTTCTTTGTTTTTCAATGCTATGAGCGCTTCATTGAATATGATTCCTTCTTCTTTTGAATTAAATATTTCTTTCCAAACGTTCCAGAATTCTTTAGGTGTTCCTGTAGTGGCATACCTGGCTTCGTTTACAGCCAAGCTTATAACAAGATTAGAATAATGATAGAGTGAACGAATGCCATCGTCCTGCTGGTTGCGAAGGTGCTGCTCCACGGCTTTGCTACCTGGTTCTTTGATAGCAGGGCTTTTACACTCAATTACAACGATAGGAATCCCATTTACAAACAGGATAATGTCGGGTCGATAGTGGTCGTTGCGGCCGGCGCGAAGAACACTGTATTCTTCCGTTACGTGAAATTTATTGTTTTCAGGATTCTTCCAATCGATATACTGAAAAGTGAAACTCTTCTTATCGCCCAGTACATTTTGTTCCAGGCTTTTTCCCAAGGTAATAAGGTCGTAAAAAGCACGGTTTGCTGCCAGGAAACCATCCTGAACCGGCAGATCACGCAGAGCAATAATTGCCGAACTGATATTAGATTCAGAAAAAGGAAACTCCTTGCCTTTGTATTGTATGCTGTTAATCTTAGGTAACTGCTCTTTCAAAACAGCTTCGAGTAATACATTACTGCTGCGGTTGCCCCTCATTTCGAGGGCTTCGACCGGAGTAATGTATGTATATCCCAGGTTCATCAGCAGTTTGAGTGCTGGAATCTGAGAAATATGGTCTTCGATAAAGGAGGGGATGTCCATAGTAAGAGTAGTTTTTCAATTCAGGCTTAAGCCATGATTAGCATATCGTCTTTCGGAATTCATTTCAGATCTTCATTTTGATTATTAGTTTTTACTCAACTAAATTGAAGTGAATCTTGTACATCATTATCAATTCTTATACATGTAAGACCAACTTAATTCATAGCAATATGTACATCTTCTTCAATTCTTGTACATCTTCCATTATCAGCATTGTAATCGCAAACAGCACAAAATCAGTAACAAAAGCATTATTCTTAATATCAATTGAAGTCCCATTTAGTACAGTACCAGGAATTCTTGTACATCTGGCATTAAACATATTATTACTATTTTGAACATCTCTGCTATGATTTATCAGAGCTAATTCCATATTCAGTTGCAGAGCCAGTTCCTCTTGGTGTAAGTACTTTTTCTTACTATTGAGTATCTTTATCCATGCAGCATTTTTTGTATTTCTTGCCGCTACCACAGGGGCACGGATCGTTTCGCCCAACGTCGGCATTGGTTTTAACGAAAGGGATAGTTTGTGATGGAATGAAATTTTCATTGTTCCGGTTATGGCTTTCCTTCTTTAATTCAGCGCGAATCCTCTCCGGAATTTCGAAATTTGAACAAACATCATCAACAAACACTTTGGCGACTTCTAATGGTTGCTGGTATGTTTTTTCAAACATGGGTTTCAATTCTGACCACAAATGATTTTCAGGCCATTGATGAATAAAGTTAACCTGCCACAATTCTTCACTTATGTATTTTATCATCTTTTGACGAACATAAGTCAGATTTTCAGCCATATTCGCAGCATCTTCATCGGTAAGAAGTTGCTTTGTATGAAAAAAGCTGAAAATGTAATGGAGGCCCCAAACTTTGCCAAATATTTCGAGACTGTTCGAACTCATCATTACATCATGCCTGCTGTCAATGTGATCAACCAGGGTTTTTGCATCAACGTAAAACCAATGATCAACTTCATCGATTTTGCCAAAGATTAATGTTGTGGCAACTATACTCCATAAAGCGTCAGACAGAATAAATGGCATTTTGAAGGTATCCCACATGTGTTTGATAAAATGAATATTCAATTCATACATATGGTCATCACTACCCTCCATGATACTTTCATGTATCCTTTCAATATCAACCGGGTTTCTGAGAGCATGTTTAATCAGTTCGAAGTGTTCCTGATCATCATCGAAGCCCAAATCAACTGTGAGCTTATACAAACCTTCAAAATCTGATTTCCCTGTATTTTTAAGCTCTATGTATGCTTGTTGCAACCTGTCCAGATAAATCGTATTCATAAAAGGCTGAGCCGGGTTGCCAAAAAGCTCTTCGGATTCGTATAGGGGTTTCCATACTGCTTCGGCATAGCTAACCGCATCCTCGGAATATCCATGATAGAGAAGCTGAAAAAGCAATCGCCTGGTCAATGTATCCATTGCAGGAACCGGGTTGCAACTGATAAAAGCAATCCGCTCTCTGAGTTCTTCCAGATTCTTGTTGTGCAGATAATAATCACATAAATCACGTTCTATAAACTCGAACCTGTTGGCATATTCATCGGGAAACTTTTCGGCACACCAGGCTGAAAACTCCTGGCAGGCAGCAATATTTTGCTCATAAGGCATTTGGTAGCGTGTATCTTCGAATAAATCCAGCCAGTCAATACCTATCTCCGGATAGTGTTTTGCCAGCCACATTAAAAAAGCAAAGTGCTCATCTTCAGGGATGGTATCGAGATATTCGAACACATCATCGTCGGTTTTTTCGCTCCAGTTTATGGTTTCGTATGAGTTCATGTTGTTAATCTTGATTTGGGCAGAATTAGCATTCAGCTAATTTGACTGTTCCTTTTTATAAATTATTATTCTTTGTTTTACTTATTCTGGCTAACTCGGCATTGATGTATATTTTATCCAGAATAAATTTAACTGTCCTATCTAAATCTGACGATTCAGAATAATCTGCAGGTGCTATGTGATCAGCTCTATTCTGCTCTATTAATTTTTCGCAGATTTGTTTAGGAGATGTTTTCCCCTTTTTTGCCCTGGATTTCGGATTGTATACAGCAATAGTTGCTCCACCCTGATATTTGACCATTTTCATTGCCGGAACATCTGTTTCTCCATCACCGATGTAGATCATGCGTGAAAAGGGAATAGGACGTTCATTTTCAGGGATAAATTTGTTAATGGTCGTATTATCGTACGAATTGTTTATTCCTTTATTGATCCTGAACAAATATTGTGTTTTGTTGGTATAATTGATGGCTAAGGCTGGCCAATGAGCCACCCCATTGACATCGTACCGAAAACCTGAAGCATAAATTCCTGTAAAATACCTTGCTATAGTAGTCCCGTTGATAAACTCCCGCAGACCACTTGATATGATATAATGTTCGATGCTTAATCCTTTATCATGTGCATACAGGTTTATCCTATCGAACCAGGTTTGAACACCTTCAAAAAAGGTTATCTCTTTGCCATAATTCTCAAAATCTTTTTTACGGATAGGCATATTGCTTTTCCTGGCTTCATCAAGCGTTAGTTGCATGTAAGCAAGAATTTCGTCCATATCGCTTTCACGTGCAGCCGCCTTAGCCTTTGTCCAGAAAGCGCCTGCATCAATACCTAAGGTGGGCAGAAATGAATGTTCCTGCATGTTCCCAGGTGCCAATGTTCCATCGAAATCATATGCAATTGCAACCTTTATGAGTTTTTTTGCCATAATTATATTTTAAATAATCTATCTATTTTTCGAAAAATGGTAATCATTTTAGTGCTTTTTTCATACTTCAATTAATTCCTTTGGTACATCCTTTAAATCAACACAAAGGTTTGTAGCCAGCGGTACCCATTCAGGCTCCGGATTTAAATAGAAATAAAAGCGAGTTACATCGTATTTTTCATCTCTTGCCTGATG
>CAZVKW010000152.1:0-6331 GCA_964627945.1 uncultured Lentimicrobiaceae bacterium | reverse complement strand
GGTGGTTGTGACCGTTTTCATGCCTTCTTCGCTGGCCAGAATCTGCGCATAAGCGGCTCTTTTGGCATGGCGCAGTTTCCCCCAGAAATCAATTTCCCAGGAAGCCGAAGCGACAGCGCTGAATCCATCCGAACTCGGATCATTCCACTCACCGCTCGCGCTGTAACCAAAAGAAGGCCACAAATCGGCCTTGGCCATTCCATAACTCGCCCTTGCCTGTTCAATGCGGAGGGCTGCATTTGCCAGATTATAATTGTTTTTCAAGGCAACAGAAATCAATTCTGTTAAGGTTGAATCATTGAAAATCTCGAACCATTTCAGGTTGGCAATCGTATCAGCCTTGTCGACAAAACTGCTTTGTTCAATCCAGTTTTCGGGTGATTTCATTTCAGGGCGCTGGTATTTCGGGCCAACCAGACATGAGCTGAATACACTGATAATGAATAGAATGCTAAATATTTTTTTCATTTTAGTGTCCCTCCTCCATTTTGTTCTCAGTTGTTACAATATGCTTTTTCTTGCCGAACTTCTCGATCATCACAAAAAGTGCCGGGACCAGTAAAACTCCGAGAATGGTTGCTACAAGCATTCCGCTGAAAACCGCCATTCCCATAACCTTTCGTGCCTGCGCTCCGGCTCCGGTAGCGGTAAGAAGCGGTGTAACTCCCAGAATAAAGGCGAAAGCAGTCATCAGAATAGGTCTGAAACGAAGTTTCGCCGATTCCATGGCGGCTTCAAAAAGCGGCATCCCGCTATCATATTTTTCTTTGGCAAATTCAACGATCAGAATGGCGTTTTTGGCCGCAAGACCGATCAACATCACTAGTCCGATCTGCGCAAAAACATTGTTCAGATAGCCATTATCTCCCAAACGGGCAAGAGTCAAACCAAGGAAAGCCCCGAAAACGGCAAAAGGTGTTCCCAGAAGTACGCTGAAAGGCAACTTCCAGCTTTCGTATTGGGCTGCCAAAATCAGGAAAACGAATACGAGTGCCATCATGAAGATACTTGCTGCCGAGCCGGACGATTTTTTCTCCTGGTACGACATATTGGCCCAATCGTAACCCATGTCTTTTGGAAGCACCTCTTTGGCAACTTCTTCGAGGGCATCGAGCGATTGTGCTGAAGAATAACCTTCGGCAGGAGCACCACTGACTTCGGCAGCCCGGAACAGGTTAAAACGGTTCGTAAATTCCGGACCGGTTGTTTTGCGCGCACTCACCACGGTGGTGATCGGCAACATATCGCCATTGCTGTTCTTCACATACATATCTGTCAGTCCTTCCGGATCGACCCTGTATCCGGGTTCAGACTGAACATATACCTTGTACTGACGGCCAAAACGATTAAAATCGTTCACATAGGAACCTCCGAGGAATGTTCCCAGCGTGCTGGTGATCGATGATACCGGAACGCCCAGTTTCATCGCTTTATCGCGGTCGATATCCAGTTTAATCTGTGGTGAACCTGCGTTAAAAGTAGTTCGCAAACCAGTCAGTTCGGGTCTTTTGCGGGCCGCTTCGATAAAAGCACGTGTTTGTTTTTCAAGATATTCAGGAGTGTTTCCGCCTCTGTCCTGCAACATCATTGTAAAACCGGCTGAAGTACCCAATCCGGGGATTGGCGGTGGACCGAAGGCAAAAGCAGTTCCGGCGGTGATTCTCCGGGCCAGCTTGGCATTCAATCGTTTTATAATTTGGTCAACTGTTTCTTCACGTTCGTCCCAAGGTTTTGCCGAGATAAAAAAGAAACCGGAATTTGTCAGATTGGCTCCGGTAAGCATGCTGAAACCTGTGACCGTAATATAGGAATCAAGCACTTCTTCCTCTGCCAGAATAGCTTCAACCTGCTTGCAGACTTCATCTGTTCGCTGCAATGAGGCAGCATTGGGCAGGGAGATATTCAACATGAAATATCCCTGATCCTCCTCCGGAACAAAACCTGAAGGAAGCTTCATCCCGAGCATGGCAGCAAATCCAACCACAATACCAACAATCAGAACAACCCGGATGGTTTTGCGTGAAAGATAGCCTGTTACACCAACATAGCCGCCGGTAACTTTATCAAATACCTTATTAAAGCCTGTGAAAAACTTTGCCAGTAAACCTTTCTGCTGATCAACCGGTTTGGTGGGTTTCAGGAGCATGGCACAAAGCGCCGGACTGAGAGTCAACGCACTGAGGGCCGACAAGGCTACAGAAACCGCAATAGTAATGGCAAACTGCTGATACAATAATCCGGTTATGCCCGGTGTCATGGCGACAGGAACGAAAACGGCAATCAGGATCAAAGCAATGGCAACAACTGGTCCGGAAACCTCTTTCATGGCCTGAATGGTTGCTTCGCGCGGGCTCTTTCCATGTTCTATATGATGCATCACGGCTTCAACGACTACGATGGCATCGTCAACCACAATTCCGATGGCGAGCACAAGACCAAGCAGAGAGAGCACATTCACCGAAAATCCAAGCATAGGAAAAACCGCGAAAGTACCGATCAGCGAAACCGGAACGGTAAGCAAAGGAATAAGGGTAGCACGCCAGTTTTGAAGAAAGATGAAAACAACGAGAATTACGAGCACAACAGCTTCGAGCAGGGTATGGATAATTTCCTCAATACCTGCACTTACTGCAAGAGTGGTGTCGAGCGAAACATCATATTTAATGTCCTCAGGAAACTTTTCCGCAAGTTCGTCCATGGCTTTTTTCACGTCATTGGCAACCTGCAAGGCATTGGAACCGGGCATTTGATAGATGGAAGCAACAGCTGAAGGTTTTCCGTTTCTACGAGACTGTGAGCCATAGTTTTCGACTCCCAGTTGAATGTTGGCCACATCGCTTAATTTCACCACTGAGCCGTCGGGCTTGCTTTTCACGACAATTTCACCGAATTCTCCTTCATTTTTCAGACGTTCCTGCAAGGTGATGCCATAGGTAAACTCTGTCCCGGCCGGGGCTGGTTCGGCACCAAATTTACCTCCGGGACTGATCATATTCTGATCGTTCAGAGCCTTTTTAATGTCTTCAACCGTAAGATCGAGTTTCGACATGATATCGGGTTTTAGCCAGATACGCATCGCATAATCGCTTCCACCAAACAGTTTTACCTCACCTACGCCATTGATACGCGAAAGCACATCCACAATATTGATGTTGGCATAATTGGATAAAAACTGGTTGTCGTATTTTGGGTTCGCCGAATTCAGCGAGATAAGCAAAAGCGGGAACGACAGCGATTTTTTGATCGAAATTCCGGTTTGCTTGATGGATGCCGGCATGAAAGGTTCAGCCTGTTTCACCCTGTTCTGGGTGAGCATATTGGCATTATCGAGATTGGTACCCACATCAAAAGTAACGGTGAGTGCCATATTTCCATCGGATGAATTGGTACTTCTCAGATAGAGCATATCTTCGATACCATTCACCTTCTGCTCGATCACAGTTGTGACGGCCTGCTCCACATTCAGCGCGTTGGCTCCCTGGAAGTTGGCGTTGATATTGATCGTAGGTGGCGTAATATCAGGATATTGTGCAACCGGAACCTGCTGAATAGCCAGGTAACCAAGCAACACAATAAAAATCGAAAGCACAATGGCTACGATCGGTCGGCGAACGAAAAAATCTCCCATAATCTAATTGTTTTAGCGTTTTTACTTGGAAGAATTATTTACACCGGGACCGGGTTGCCATGACAAATCTTTTGGATTCACAGTCATTTTCGGACGCAAAAACTGGGTGCCGCCCACAATAACTTTTTCATTCACCGACAGGCCATCCACAATGATATACGCATCGGCAAAGGTCTTGCCCGGCTTCACGATTTTAAGCGCAACCGTATTGTTTTCGGCCAGGGTATACACCTGAAAAATTCCTTGTATCTCACTCACAGCGCGCTGGGGAATTAACAAAGCGCTTTTATACAGTTGGGTAACCATTCTGACTTTAACATATTGACCCGGACGAAGGTATTTTTCCGGATTGGGAAACATGACTTCCAGCGTCATGGCACCGGTGGCGGGATCAATCTGGCGGTCGGCGAAACTGAATTTGCCTTTATACGGATACACTTCACCGTCGGATAAGATCAGCGTAATATTTTGGGCAGTGCCTTTCAATGAAGAATTTTCAGATGTTGCTTCACGGTAGAGTCGCAGAAATTCCTGCTCACTGATCGTAAAACGCACCCGTACTTCGGATAATTGTGAAATCGTATTCAGGGTTGAGAAAGGTCCCTGACTGACATAATCGCCTACCCGAACTTTCGAAATACCAATCAGACCTTCGATTGGTGCCGTGATGCTGCAATAACCGAGTTCAATTTTTGCATTCCTGTGCGCTGCTTCGGCTGACTGAACCTTCCCCTGTGCTGCTTCGTATTGCGCTCTTGTTGATACCAATTCGCGCTGACTTACTGCGTTTATTTTGGCCAGCGGTTCAATCATATCCAGATCGGCTTTGGTTTTTACGAGCGAAGTGTTGGCTTCGGCGAGTGCCCCGGCTGCCTGATCGACCTTATTGATATAAGGTGTCGGATCGATGGTGTAGAGCAACTGCCCCTTTTTAACCAGAGTTCCTTCCTTGAAATTGATACTTTGTACCAATCCGTTCACACGCGGATTCAACTGAATATCTGATTCACCAAAGGTTTGTCCGGTGTATTCAGACTCGAGCGGAACATCCTGCTGAACTACCTGAACTACAGATACTTCGAGCGGAATTGCAGCAGGAGCTGCTTTCTTGCCTTCACAGGCAACAAAAATTAAACTTACCGGAATTGCCAGTAATAAGGTCCATTTTTTAAACATATACAGGGTTTTTAGCTTTGAATACATGGATAAATTGTTTCTTCAAAAGCAAAAATATAAAAATATCAATTCAAGAAGAATAGTTGAAGGATTGGGAGACAGAGGTTGATCGTTGATTCGTTTAATCGTTTATTTGTTTATGTGTTTGTTTATTCGTTGAAACTCTGGTACATTGAAACTCTATCTTTCACCAAAAACATTCCCCATTTATCAAAAGCCCTTATCGAAATCTGTCTTATATTTGTTCATACCAAAAGCCTGTGACCAAAAAAACGTAAAAGCATTCCAAATCCATGAATTTCTTCCAGAATTCCGTCATCAACAAACACCTCAGGGCCCAGGATGCACAGGCTATAAAGGCTGCTTATGCTGTGTTTACAGCCTATTTCCATAATCCTGTTGTTCAGCAGAATATCCGTGAAGCCAAAGAAGAACAATTTCAGGAAGGCTTTTTAAGAGAGTTATTCGTAACGATCCTCGGTTACACACTCAATCCTTCGCCAAACTTCAATCTCACTACCGAATACAAAAACGTAAAGGACAGCAAGAAAGCCGATGGAGCTATTCTTCTGAGCGGGGAGCATGCTCCCCGCGTAATAGCGGTAATCGAACTCAAAGGCACCGAAACCACTGACCTCAACCGTATCGAAGCGCAGGCCTTCGGATATAAGAACAACCAGCCCGAATGCGTGTATGTGATCACTTCCAATTTCGAGAAACTGCGTTTTTATATCGACAATGCCATCGAAAATATCGAGTTCAATCTGTTTACGCTCACTGAAAAAGATTTTAACCTGCTTTGGTTGTGCCTTGCCTACGTCAATATTGAGAAAAACCTTCCCAAACGCATCAAGGACGAATCGCTAAGTCAGGAAGATGCCATTACCAAAAATCTGTACCACGATTATTCACTGTTCAAACGCGAACTGCACCAGAACCTGGTGATCCTCAATCCGGAACACGATCCCCTCACCCTTTTCAAGAAATCACAGAAACTCCTAGACCGCTTTTTGTTCCTGTTTTTTGCCGAGGACCGTCAGCTTCTTCCGCCAAATTCGGTCAGGCTTATCCTCGACGACTGGCGCGATCTTCAGGACCGCGATGTGGAAGTGGCCTTGTATTCCCGATTTAAAAAGTATTTCGAATACCTCAACACCGGCTTTAAAGGCAAACGCTACGATGTTTTTGCTTACAACGGCGGTTTATTTAAGGCTGATCAACTGCTCGACGGACTGAAAATTGATGATGAACTGCTTTACCGGCACAACCTGAAGCTTTCGACCTATGACTTTGTAAGCGAAGTGGATGTGAATATTCTGGGTCATATTTTCGAAAACTCACTCAACGAACTCGACGAGATAAAAGCGCAACTCGAAGGGCAGCAGGTGGATAAATCCAAAAGCAAACGCAAGAAAGACGGGGTTTTTTATACGCCCAAATACATCACAAAATACATTGTCGATAATACTGTAGGCAAACTTTGCGTGGAGAAAAAAGCAGCATTGCAGCTCATTGAAGAAGAATATA